>JAZLEH010000275.1:0-3784 GCA_045615165.1 Eubacteriales bacterium
CAGATGCTCTTCGCGAGCTTCCTCCTCTTACGGTTTACGAGCCCGAATATACCGCAGAGGACGACGTTAAGGTTACCGAGGCGGACGTTATGGCTACTACCGTGCGCAGAGAAAACGAGAAATACATCGTTGAGGGCGAATGGCTCTTCAACTTTATGGGTAATATCAATTTCAGCGATTACGAGTCGCTTAACTTCTTCCAGCGCGTCCTCGTTAAAAACGGAGTTATCGAAAAGCTCCGCGAGGCGGGAATCAAGGAGGGCGACACCGTTAACATCTACGATTTCGAGTTCGATTTCGTATATTAATGGAGATTTTTATGATCAAGGAAATTATAAAGAGCACCCGATCGTACAGAAGATTTGACAAGGACTATATAATAAGCCTTGAAGAACTTCGCGATATGATCGAGTCGGCAAGATGCTCCGGCTCTGCCGCAAACAGACAGAGGATAAGATTCGCCCTCGTAAACGATAAGCCCACCTGCGACGAGCTTTTCAAGAACGTTGCCTTTGCGGGATATCTTAAGGATTGGGGCGGACCTTCTGAATCCGAGCGCCCCACGGCTTATATCGTTATGATGTGCAGGGAGGAGTCGATCGACACGAGCCTTGCCATTGATATGGGAATCGCGGCGCAGTCGATCCTCGTTACCGCTACCGAAATGGGTCTTGGCGGTTGTATGATAAGAAGCTTTAAGAAGGAGGCGTGCGACGCTATTCTTAAGAGAGAAGGGTATAACACCGCTTTTATCATAGCGATGGGCAAGCCCGCGGAGAAGGTTTATCTCACATCCGTTAAGGACGGGGATATCAAGTATTTCCGCGACGAGAACGACGATCACGCAGTTCCGAAATACTCGCTTGACGAGCTTATCATCTGATAATAAAATTAAGAGCGCAGGGCTTAGCCTTGCGCTCTTTTTCGTATTAAATTTTAACGTAGATGCGGATTCCGGAGATATCAACGTCGGGGATCTTATATCCCTTCTTCTGAACGTTGATTCCTCGATAAGCGAATCCTTCCCACCATTCTTCGTTTACCTCCACGACGGAGTCGTTAACGTTAGGCTCGCGCTCGTCAGAGGTTTTCTTTTCGTCAAGGTCGTACCAGCCCTCTGCTCTGTGGCTATATCCCGTATCAAGCTTTATAATGCTTCCGATCGTGAGATCATAGCGGGAGAGAAGCTCGAGGGAAAGGAATCTTCCGTAGGTTGAGCTCGTCTCCTTCGGAGTAACGAGCTTTGAGGTGTTTGAGCTTGATGCATCGTAATACTGGTTTGTGAAGTATTCGAAATCAAGCACCTTGTATTCCGAAGCGTCAAGTCCCGCAGATTCAAGATATGCTATATCCTCGTCGGTGAGGTCGGTAGTCTTAACTACGGGAACGTAGATTCTGAATCCGGCACAGATATCGTCGGTGGTTATAGTGCCTGATTTGCGGAGGTTGAACGCTCTGTAATTAAACTCTCCCCACCACTCTTCCGTAACCACGGTAAGTCCGGGACTAACGTTTGCGGGTCTGTTGGCGCTGGGAGTTTTTGCATCGAGAGCCGTCCACGCCTCGGGGCGATACTGTCCTACGTCAAGCCTAATAAGGCTACCTACGATAAGCTCGTAGCGCGAGAGTATCTGCGTTCCGACGAATCTGTTAGCTAAATTATCAGTTCCGAGCTTAATCTTTGACGATCCGCCCGAATCATAGTAGTGATTATCGTAGAAGATTATATCAAGAGCCTTGTAATCGTCGGGGTCGTAGCCGTTTTCAATAAGATACTCTTTATCGCCATCGGTAAGAGGGGAGAGGGTAGTATTAAACTGAACCTCAACCTTATTTTCGGGAACGGAGGGGGTAACAGGCTCGTTTTCTTCGCCCGCGCCTCCGCTTTCACCTTCACCGCCTCCGCTTTCACCCTCGTCACCGCCGTCTTCCGTCGGGGGATAGATCGAATTCGTGACGGAGAAGGGAGCTTCAAAGGCGTTGCTTACCGCTTCTCTTATATAAACCATATTTGCGTTGATCTCGTCGCCATACTTTTCGTTTTCTTCCGAATAGGAGGGCGTTCCGTCGATCAAGGAAATATCGCATCCCGTAAGGATCTTCGCCCACGTAAGCGCCGCAGTATATCTTCCCGTACTGTACGAAAGGTGCGTATCGTCTCTCGTAAGGTCGTCACCGAGAAGAGAGGTTCTGAGGTTCTGTATCGCAGTTCCGACGGGTAATACGCCAACGATGTCGGAATTTTTAAGTATTATGCTCTGCACGGTGCTTGAAATCGCGTTATACATTCCGATCTGCGTTCCTCCGTAAGCGGAGTAACTCTGTGACCTTGTCGGTGAGTAAGCCCAGGTCATGTGCCAATAGAGCTTCGCATTCGGTACGAATGATTTTACGTAGTCGATTATGTTCTGAAGATTTCCGTACGTTTCCGGCTTTCCGCTATCACTGCTTCGTTGCTGGAGGGTGACGATATCCCAATCGTAAAGCTCAAGCGCGTAACTGATCGAAGCCGAGTTCGTAGAGATGACCATTGTTTTTTTGCTTTCGCTTGAAAGGTAGAGCCTGTATGCGTCTGCATCCTCGGTAATGTTTGCCCAGTGAGTATCAAGCGAGCAACCTGCGATATAAAGGTTGCCAAGAGTGATGTTTTCAACGCCTGCCTGCTTTAAAATGCCGTAAAGATATTGCATAGCGTCGATGCTGTAGCTGTTTCCGATCGCGAGGATCTTTATTGATTTGGTCGCGGGGATAACCTCGGTATAGGAGTCGCCGCAAATCTCGCAGGTGAATTTCTTAAGTCCGTCCTTCAAAGTCTCTGCTTCCTTTACTATGCTCGATTTATACGAGTGGGTGCATTCAAGCCTTGCGTAAATATGAACGTCACCTACCGTGCCCTTAGTGATCCTCGTCACGGGGGTTGTAAGCGCTTTGTCGAGATACCATCCTGCAAAATTATAGTTATCTCCGGTGAGCGCCGGAATATCAAACGTCTCGCTCTCGACAGTAAAGCTCTTGAGCGTGCCGCCGCTGACGCCGGGGAGATTCGTTTCGTAGGTTATCTTGTAGATTATGGGAGTATAGACCGCGTTGACGGTCTTGCTTTCAAGGCTTAAATCGAAGGCTTCCCACTCTGCGGTATATCCCGTTTTTGAGGGAATAGCAGGAGGAGTGACGCTCTCGGTCTCAACCGTGAATTCGATCTCGTCAACCTTCGCGCCGTCTGCCATAAAGGTGATCTTGTAGCTTATGGGAGTATAGACCGCGTTGACGGTCTTGCTTTCAAGGCTGAGATCGAAGGCTTCCCACTCTGCGGTATATCCCGTTTTTGAGGGAATAGCAGGAGGAGTGATGCTCTCGGTCTCAACCGTGAATTCGATCTCGTCGACCTTCGCGCCGTCTGCCATAAAGGTGATCTTGTAGGTTATGGGAGTATAGACCGCGTTGACGGTCTTGCTTTCAAGGGTGAGATCGAAGGCTTCCCACTCTGCGGTATATCCCGCTTTTGAGGGGAGTGCAGGGGGAGTGATGCTCTCGGTCTCAACAGTAAAATCAGACTCGTCAACCTTCGCGCCGTCAGCCATAAAGGTGATCTTGTAGGTTATGGGAGTATAGACTGCGTTGACTGTCTTGCTTTCAAGGCTTAAATCGAAGGCTTCCCATTTTGCGGTATATCCAGCTTTTGATGGAACTTTCGGGGGAGTGACGCTCTCGGTTTCGACCGTAAAATCAGACTCGCCAACCTTCGCGCCGTCAGCCATAAAGGTGATCTTGTAGGTTATGGGAG
>JAZLEH010000276.1:0-6339 GCA_045615165.1 Eubacteriales bacterium
CCCGGAACTCAAAGTCCGTTTATAGTGCATTTCAACCGCTATAACAAAATCAGAAAAGCGATTTGAATTGGGTTTTGCTTGGAACGAAAAAAGAAGAAGCAAAAAAAATGAGCTCGGCCTTGCGCCGAGCTCATTTTCAAATTTATTCAAAACACAGTAAAAAGCGATTAAAGAGATGCTTTTCACTCCTATTTAATATAGCTATCCTTAATATTTTGAATAGAAAGCGACATCCAATTAAAAACGTAATCAACGTGTCCTTTCCAAGTTTCTATTTGCCAGATTTCCTCCGGAGTATACGTAGACGAGCTTTTTCCCAAAACGTCCCAACGCTCGAAATTACGTTCAAAGGTTTCTTTGCAGCTCATAAAATAATCATAGCATTCTTCGGTTACCTCGGAGATCGTGCCCTCAAGTTCCTTAAGCCTGTTCGTTACTATTTCAACGAATTCATCGTGCTCTAATAATTTACCGTACCAAATTTGATAACTTGCATAGAGGAACTCCGGATCGACGGCGTTATCACTATACGAGCAATTTCCCGTGCTCAAATCGTAATCCCAAATAGGTCCTCTTTCAAGCTTGCCGCCTTTATCCTTATACATATAGAAGCTTGAAAAATCCACGTCAACGCAGTGCATAATTTCATCCAATATGTAACCGTCGGCGAAGCTGTACACGTCAATAAGCTCCATTACCTCGTTAAAATCATCTCCGTCGAGGGCGGTCATACAACGCTCAATATAATCCTTAATATACGCGACGTGCTCGGCGGTGAAATCCTCATCCTCGGGATCGGGAGATTTTATCGCATAATTTCTTACCGTGCCTTTACTGTTAACGGTAAAATAGTCAATATTTTCGACGCCTTCTTGCGGAGCGCGCGCATCCATTTCGATAAGATACCCGGTGTCTGGAGAGTCGTAATTCTCATCAATATCTACTCGGTTCTTGCTGACCTCGATCTGTTCGCACACCAAATATACACCGTCGTATTCGTTGTTTACGAATACTTCGACAAATTCAAAGCTTGTAGTGTAATTAAGATTATCGAATGCCGCTCCGAGAGAGTACGCTATATAATTTCTTATAAGGCTGGCATCAAGATAATTCGCAATTATCGTCCAAGTCTTCGCCTCTCCGTTACCAAAAAGATCGACTTTCTCGTCAAACTTTAATTTATACGGACTCTTCGGAAGATATGCAGTCGAGTTTCCTCTGAGCTTTATTTTTCCGCTTTGCTCCGAAATTTCATAATTCGGATCCTCTGCATTTATCACGGACACGGAGCATTTTACGTATTCATCCTTTGATTTTATGCTCTTTGAATCATCGGTTACAATAGAAACGATCGGAAAATCCTTTGCAACGAAATCGCCCAAGCGGATCGAATCGTCATCGCAGGAGGTAAACGCAAGACAACCGACAAAAATACATACGATAAAAATCGCGCTTATAAACCTTTTCATTCTTCGTTTTCCCTTCTCACGCGCTGAAAGATATAAATATTAAGAGAAATTATTCGACCTCGATCGTATCGTTTTTGAGATCGTGGCAATAGCGATATATCGGGAGCCCTCCGCTCTCGTCGAAATTGACGAGATTCATACTAAGGAGGCTCATTTTTCTTTTTGAAACGCTGTTGAAGTCCGGCTCTAAAATTACGCTGAGAACCGTTGAAGGAACGGTGTTCAAATAGAGATACGCGCCCTTATCAAAGCGGACCGCGGATTCATCCGCGAGGTCTACCCCGTCCTCTGCTTTGACATATTGACGGAGGGAGACGGTGCATCCCTCGGAGAGGGTGTGATATTTGATGCCGTGGCACGCAAGCAACTCGGTAATTTTCGATTCGTTTTCAATTCCCTTCGGAATTATATACGCCGTCGGGCGCGGGCGGGAGCGCAGGGCGATCGTATGCTCGAAATAATTCGTCGTTTCGGGGGGCTCTGCAATTCCACTCGGAACGTGTATAATAGGCGCAACGAGGCTTCCCGTCTGTGACTTATCGTGCTCGAGGACCATAAGGCTTTCCTCGTTATAGACTCTTCCCTTTTCGATCATTGATTTTCTGCTCGATCTGACTATATTGAGGATCTCGTCTGCGTTCTCTGCCGCGTAGGTTATTACGGTAGATGCGAGAGTATACTGAGCCACCACGCGGCGCGCCATACAGAAGCTGCCGAGGGTTGTGCCGCCGGGCGTTTCCACGAGGAATGAGATCGAATTTCTCGTGCCGAAATAACTGCTTCCCGCAGAGCCTCCCGCCGCGGAAGCGAGGTCCTGATAGAAATTCGCGCGCAAGCCGATATCCGTGGCTTTGGCGATTGCCTTAAGGGCGATCTTCATCGCCGTTTCGGTCATTATCGCGGGGTGATTAAGCGCCCCCGCGCCGACCTGAAGCTCCATATCGGTGCAACGGGCTTTATCGGCGGTAAGAACGTTAGTGAACTTTTCGTGTCCGTCGATTGCAAGCTCCGGCATAAAGAGATTATAAGCGGAAACGACCATCCTTAATTCCTTATTATTGAGGCAGAGGTAATCGCGGTTCATATCCTCCATAGTGGTGGGGGCTTCTCTTATTACCTCAACCGCTCCGTCGAGATTGATTCGCGGAATTATATAAACGTCCGTCGAGCCAAGCACCTTATCGCCAAGCTCACCGTTAAGTGCCAGCATCATGGCGAGAGCGCCCTCGGTCGAGCCGGGCTCGTTTGAATGCACCTGTGCCACGTATTGCACGGTCGGCTTGCCGTTAGATCTGATGACCTCTGCGGCTTCTTCAAGGCTTAAGCCGCCAACGTTATCCTCTGTGAAAAGGACGAGAGGCATATCAAAGCCGTGCTTCGGCGATTTGCCGAGGCTGAAAACATGCATATTTTTGCTATTTTTATTTAATTTCTGAATAAACTCGTAAATTTCCTCGTTCGTGGTTTGCTGATGCTTTCCGCGGCGACCATCGGGTCGGGTAAATTGCGGAGTTGCGAAAAGATACTCGTATTCCGCACCCCAGCTATTCTTCATAGAGGCGAGATTCGCTTCGATAAACTCGGCTGAATTAAGCATAACGAAGCCGCTCTCAAAGCCGTTCCCCGCAAGGGCTTCAAGCTCGATATCGATTTCTATACCCGATTCCGCTTTTTCCTTAGTGTAGTTTATTATCTGGCATACCGCGGTATATCCCTCCATAGATGCGGCGTAATGATATATTCCCGCATCGAGACCGCCGTAATAGTATGACGCGCGCTCACCGAGGCTGCCTGCCTCCGTCGGCGGGATAGCGTTTTCGGGATTTATAGCCTTGAAATAGCTTCTGTTTGACGGCACGCCGCTATACAGTCCGCAAATTGCCCCATTAGGCGCGGTGATAGTCAGCCCACCTCTTATCTCTGTCGATTTCATATTTTTCTCCGTTTCGTTTGCTTTATATATATTTTATTGTCTGCAGGGCAAAAAGTCAAGTTTTTCGGTAAAATATATTGCTTTTTGATTATATCATTCCCTCTTCCCTGCGGTACTGCGAGGGGGTTTTACCGGTGAGCCTTTTAAAGACACGACGGAAATAGATCGGTGACTCAAAGCCGTATTCGAAAGCAATCCTCTCTATTCCCGCATTTCTTTCGAGGACGAGCGCCTGAGCCGCCTTTTCGATCGCAATTCTGTTTTTATAAGTGATCGGGCTGCAGCCGACCTGCTTTTTGAAGAGGTAGAAGAACCTCGATTCGCTGAGGCAACAGAGGGATGCGAGCGTATCGACCTTGCAGGGGCTTGCGAAATTCTCTTCTATATATATTAACGCCGGAGTGATACTGCTCTCCTTTGCGGGTTTATCCGCGGTGACGGCGCGCGAAAGAAGGGTTGAGATAAGATTATAAAACGCCGCGAGGAATTTCAGAGAATCCACTCCGACCGAATTTCGATAGTGATGGATCTCCTTCATTATATTATATAGCTCCTCAAAATCCTCGTTTGGCAAAAGCTGGGCGTTCACTCTTTTATCGGTGAGGGGCTCTGCCGCCTGCGGAAAGCTGAAATGCAGGGTATGGTAAACGCAGGTCGGGTCGGCGATCCATTCCGACGAATACTCGCACCCCTTTGGGATATAGAGGATATCCCCCTTTTTTATTTCAAGTCTGCTCTCCTCAGTAATAACGGTTCCCCTGCCCTCAAGCACGAACGCGATATTATGCCAGGGGCGCGGCGAGGATGAATAATCCATCGTATAGCTCACGCTCTTTGCATAAATTACGGAGGAGCAGAATGGCTTTTCGGCGATACTTTTCATTTATCCAAAACACCTCACAGTAGAATAGGTTTGTTTTTTAATAGTATATTACATTGAAAATAAAATGTCAAGCGTGTATAATAAAATCAATAAACCTAAGGAGCATTACTATGAATTTCAAGGGTAAAGTAGCGATAGCGACCGGAGCGGCGTCGGGAATGGGGCTTCTCTTCTGTGAGAATTTTGCCGCTCTCGGCGGTGATGCAGTGCTTTTAGACGTCAATGAAGAGGCACTTTTAAGGAAAGTTGCAGAAATCAACGAAAGAGGCGGCGGCAGGGCGATCGGCATAGTGTGCGACGTTCGCGATTACTCGGCAGTATGCGCCGCAAGAGACGAGGCGCTCGCCGCATTCGGTAGGATAGATGTCCTTGCGAACTTTGCGGGAGGAACGGCGGTGCGTGTGCTGAAAGTTCCGTCGGAGCTTGAATTTCCCGATATACCGATCGACGTTTTCGACTGGGGAATCGACGTTAACCTTAAGGGGCCGTTCTACTTTGCGCACGCGGTGCTTCCCGTTATGAGAAGCCAAGAGAGCGGACTTATCATAAATATCGGCTCTGTTACGGGCGCTGAGGGTTCTTCGAAGGGAATGGATTACGCGACCTCAAAGGCAGGGCTTATGTACGGACTCACGAAGTCGCTCGCGCAGTACGGCGCAAAATACGGAATACGCGCGGTATGCGTTTCCCCCGGTCCGGTACTGACAAGACCCGAAATGGCGAATATGAAGACCCTGCTCGGAAGAGCGGCTGATCCGCAGGAAATTATAGACCTCTGCCTCTTTATCGCGAGTGATAAGGGTGGATTCATCAACGGCGAGAACATTATGATCGACGGCGGAAGAAATGCGATGGTGAGAACGAAATGAAAAAGAGCTTTTTAAATAGTTCCTCTCCGCTCATTACAGAAATGGTGCAAGTGCCGACGGCGGAGAGAGCGGAATTCTGTATAAGAAGAGCGATAAAAAACGGCGCTGACGCCGTCGGATTTCAGATGCAGGCGCTGGAGAAGGAATACCGAACGAGGGAGGCGCTCTCCTCGATATTCGCGGCGGCGGGCGATAAGCCCATATATCTCACGAACTACAGAGGAAGATTTAATCAGGGTATGGACGACGACGAGCTGTGCCGCGGTCTTCTATTCGGGCTTGAATGCGGCGCAACGCTTATCGACGTTATGGGCGACATCTTCGACCCAAGCCCCGAGGAGCTTACGGCAAGCGAGGCGGCAATCGCAAAGCAGATGAAGCTCATCGACACGATCCACAGCCGTGGCGGCGAGGTGCTTATCTCATCGCATATAAAGGAATTCCGATCGGCGGAAAGAGTCCTCGAGATCGCGCTTGAGCACGAGAGGCGCGGTGCGGATATTTCAAAGATCGTCACCGGTGCATCCACCGTCGAGGAGGGAATAAAGAACCTTGATATCTGCCGCATTCTTAAAGAGGAGCTGAAGATCCCATTCCTGTTTTTATCCTCGGGAGAGCATAGCACTCTTCACAGAACAGTGGGCACTGCGCTCGGCGTTAATATGTGGCTCTGCTTCAGCGAATACGACGAAACCACCTACAAAGGCCCTCCCCTTATATCCGACGTTATAAGGATCAAAAAAGCACTTAAGCTCTGACGCGATACAGAAAAATAACGCCACCTTGCGTGGCGTTATTTTTTAATCAATTAATTTTCAAGCTGCTCAACCGTCGGTCGAGTCTCGGGAAGCAAGTATTTGCCCGGAGCTTTCGGCGGATATTCTCAAAACAAAAAACACTCCCGAAGGAGTGTTGAAAAAAAGCGGTCGATTTATGCACTTTTTGTGAGTTCGCCGATAAATCTCAACTCTGTAGACTTTGCCACTTTTGAATCGACGAATATATTATATCAAAGGAGTTTATAAATGTCAAGTAGTATTGAAGGGGATATATAAATTGAAGATTCGGTCACGCCACCAAAACACGATAAAACTTAACATTTTTCGACTTGACACATTTTCAAATTTTATGGTATAATTAAACGCAACAAAGCCACATCAAATTTTAACGGAGGATTTATGAAAA
>JAZLEH010000277.1:0-4779 GCA_045615165.1 Eubacteriales bacterium
GCCTGGATCTCGCTCGTCTGAAGTATATCGGTCGATCTTGCACCGAAGTCGAGAATGTTAAAATCCTTCATAATTATTCTCCTATGTCATTATTTTCTGCCTGTCGAGCCGAAGCCACCGCCGCCGCGAACGGTCTCGCTAAGCTCGTCCGCCTCTTCAAACTCTGCCTTAAGGAAAGGTACGATGCAGAGCTGGGCAACGCGCTCTCCGCCCTCGATAACTACGGGCTCGTTTGAATGGTTATGGAGTGCGACCATACATTCTCCGCGATAATCCGCGTCGATAACTCCGCCCTTATTTGCGCGGGCGATACCGCGCTTAAATGCGAGTCCGCTTCTTGCGAAAACGAGTCCTGCATATCCCTCGGGGATCTCGATGGCGAATCCGAGCTTGACCATTGCGGTCTCGTGGGGATTTACGGTTATATCCTGACCGGGGAGATTATAGAGGTCCGCTCCTGCGGAAAAGTCTGTGCCGTAGGTGGGAATAACGGCGTTTTCATTAAGCTTTTTAATTCTGACGAGCATATTATTTATCTCCATAGCTTTTGTCCTCGCGAACGCCGTCCCAGATAACTATCCGTCCTGCCTCGCGGGTTTTATTCATATCAATTATTCTTTGATTAGCCGAGCCGCGAAAACGCAGTCCGAGCCTTTTTTCTTCTTCAACGAATCTTCCGTCAACGAGGATATCAACGAGAGAGAGAAGCTCCTTAGTTATCGGGAGCGCCTTCTGGTGCGAGCCGACCTCACCCGTAAGCTCCTCGTAAAGATTACCCGTATAAAGCCACACGGTCTTACTCGGGAATCTTCTTTTAAACTCGCGGACGAATGGTAAAAGCCCCTCCTGATTTTCGGGCTCCATAGGCTCGCCGCCGAGAATCGTCAATCCGCGGACGACAGGGTTTTCGAAGCTTTTAAATATCTCCTCCGCGACCTCATCGGTAAACGGATTTCCGTAATCAAACGCCCAGGTTTCGGGCTGAAAGCAATTTTTGCATCTGTTGCGGCATCCCGAAACGAAGAGCGAGGTTCTTATCCCCTCTCCGTTTGCGACGTCGCTTTTCTTTATCGCCGCGTAATACATCACTTAAGCTTCTCGCGAAGGAATGCACCCGTGTACGAGCGCTCGCACTCCGCAACCTCCTCGGGAGTACCCGTGGCAACGATAGTTCCGCCGCCGTCTCCCCCCTCAGGACCGAGGTCGATTATATGATCGGCGGTCTTGATAAGGTCAAGGTTATGCTCTATAACGACGACGGTGTTTCCGCTGTCGGCAAGCCTTTGCAGAATGGTGATGAGCTTCGCAACGTCCTCGGTATGAAGTCCCGTAGTCGGCTCGTCGAGGATATATATCGTCTTACCCGTCGAGCGCTTTGCAAGCTCGGTCGCAAGCTTAACTCTCTGCGCCTCACCGCCCGAAAGGGTGGTCGACGACTGACCGATCTTAACGTAGCCGAGACCTACGTCGTAAAGCGTTTGAAGCTTCTTTTGAAGCTGGGGGAGTCCGTCAAAGAAGCTTATTCCCTCCTCGACCGACATTTCAAGGACGTCGTAGATGTTCTTGCCCTTGTATTTTATATCAAGAGTGTCTCTGTTATATCTCTTTCCCTTGCATACGTCGCACTTAACATAAACGTCGGGGAGGAAATTCATCTCAATGCATTTAACGCCGTCGCCCTCGCACGCCTCGCACCTTCCGCCGCGAACGTTAAAGGAGAAGCGGCCCGCATCGTAGCCCTTTGCCTTTGCATCCTTGGTCTTGGCAAAGAGGTTTCGAATATCGGTGAAAAGACCCGTATAGGTCGCGGGGTTGGATCGCGGAGTTCTTCCGATCGGGCTTTGATCGATCGCGATTACCTTGTCAAGATGCTCTAAACCCTCAACGCGCCCAACCTTACCGGGATAGGTGACAGCCCTGTTAAGGTCTCTTGCAAGAGTGCGGTAAAGTATAGAATTGACGAGTGACGATTTTCCGCTTCCCGAAACTCCCGTAACGGCTACGAGCTTTCCGAGGGGGATATCAACGTCGATATTCTTTAAGTTGTTTTCCTCAGCACCGATGATGCGGAGGCATTCTCCGCTTCCCGCTCTGCGAGTCTTCGGCACTTCTATTTTTCTTCTGCCTGCGAGGTAATCACCCGTTATAGAGCTGATATTTGCGGCTACCTCATCGGGCGTTCCGCTTGCAACTATCTCACCGCCGTGGATTCCCGCCCCGGGGCCTATATCGACGATAAAGTCAGCCTCACGCATAGTGTCCTCATCGTGCTCAACGACGATAACGCCGTTTCCGAGGTCGCGCAGGTTTTTAAGAGTGGAGATAAGCTTTCCGTTATCCCTTTGATGAAGTCCTATACTGGGCTCGTCAAGTATATAAAGAACGCCCGTGAGAGCCGAGCCGATCTGGGTCGCAAGCCTTATTCTCTGCGCCTCGCCTCCCGAAAGAGTTCCCGCGGTTCTCGCGAGGTTAAGATAATCAAGTCCTACTCTTACGAGGAAATTGAGTCTCGCCTTTATCTCCTTGAGGATCTCCTTTGCGATCTTCGCCTCGTTCTCACCGAGGGTAAGGCTTTCAACGAATGCGAGCATCTTCTCAACGGAGAGGCGGCATATCTCGTCGATATTAAGACCGCCGACCGTAACGCCGAGCACCATATCCGAAAGTCTTCTTCCGTGGCATTTGGGGCAAGCGACGTCCTCGACGAACTCCTGATAGTAGTCGCCGAACTTCATCTTCATACGCTTTTCGATGATATGAATGATTCCGTCGTAGGCGGCAAGCTGTTCTCTTCCCTCTCCGCCAAAGAAGCGGGTCACGTGGTATTTCTTATCACCCGTTCCGTACATAAGCGCGTCAAGCGCCTTTTCGGAGAATTCGCATACGGGGGTATCGAGAGTGAAGCCGTAGTCCTCACCGACCGCGGCAATAAGAGGTCCCGTCCAAGAGTCCTCCGTCATAGTTTTAAATCCGTTTGCGGCGATAGCGCCCTCGCGGAGCGAGAGCTCGGGGTGTGCAAGCACCTTTTTGATCGACACCATCTGCATATTGCCGATACCCGCGCAGTGCTGGCACGCGCCGATAGGGTTATTAAAGGAGAACATTCTCGGTTCAAGCTCGGGGAAGCTTATTCCGTGCTCCTCGCAGGCGTACTTCTGCGAAAATTCGAACTCCTCTCCCTCTCCCTCACGCGGGACTGTAACGATGCTTACGCGGCCGTCTGCCGCCTTAAGCGCACTGTCTACCGAATCGGAGAGGCGGGAACGGATATCCTCGCGCAGAACGAGTCGGTCAACGATTATATCTACCGTGTGCTTTAAGTTCTTGTCGAGCTTTATCTCTTCGGAGAGGTCGTACATATTTCCGTCAATACGCACTCTCGCATATCCGCTCTTGCGCGCGTCGAGAAGAACCTTTTCGTGCATACCCTTTTGTGCTCTGACGATCGGGGCAAGCACCATAAAGCGAGTTCCCTCAGGGAGCGCCATAATGCGATCGACTATCTGATCCTGAGTCTGCTGTCTTATCTCCTTACCGCATACGGGGCAATGAGGGATTCCGACTCGCGCATAAAGGAGTCTAAGATAATCGTATATTTCAGTAACCGTTCCGACTGTGGAACGGGGGTTTTTCGAGGTGGTTTTTTGATCGATCGATATAGAGGGTGAAAGCCCCTCGATAAGGTCGACCTCGGGCTTGTCCATCTGTCCGAGGAACATTCGCGCGTATGACGAAAGGCTCTCGACGAATCTTCTGTGCCCCTCGGCATAGAGGGTGTCAAACGCGAGAGAGGATTTACCGCTTCCCGAAAGACCCGTAAGAACGACGAGCTTATCGCGCGGTATCGTTATATTTATATTTTTCAGATTATGGACTCTTGCGCCCTTTATTACGATGCTTTTTGACATTTATTTTTTAAGCTCCTTGATCTTATCGCGGATATAAGCCGCCTTCTCAAACTCAAGCGCACGTGCCGCCTCGCGCATTTCTGCGGTAAGCGTTTCAATAAGCTTTTCGCGCTCAAGCCTCGTAAGCTTCTTATCCCTCTCGGGCTTCTGCTTTTTGCCTATTTCAATAATGTCGGCAACCCTCTTCTTTACGCTTTCGGGAGTAATTCCGTGCTCCTCGTTATAGCGCATCTGTATATCGCGGCGGCGGTTGGTCTCGTCTATCGCGCCCTTCATCGACCTTGTGATCGAGTCGGCGTACATTATGACCTTGCCGTTGACGTTTCTCGCGGCGCGTCCTATCGTCTGTATAAGAGAGGTCTCACTGCGGAGGAAGCCCTCTTTATCCGCGTCGAGAATTGCAACGAGAGATACCTCGGGTATATCGAGTCCCTCTCGGAGAAGGTTGATTCCGACGAGTACGTCGAATTCGCCGAGGCGCAGATCGCGTATTATCTGCATTCGCTCGATCGTTTCGACCTGGTGGTGTATATACTTTACCTTAATTCCGTGAGTTGAAAAATAATCGGTAAGATCCTCTGCCATATTCTTCGTGAGAGTTGTGACGAGAACCTTTTCACCCCTTGCGGTGACCGCCCTTATCTCACCGATAAGGTCGTCGATCTGCCCCTCTATCGGTCGGATAATGACCTCGGGGTCGATAAGTCCCGTAGGTCTTATAAGCTGTTCGACCATACCGGAGGACTCGTTTTTCTCATATTCGCCCGGCGTTGCGCTGACGAACACCGTCTGTCTTATCTTATCCTCAAATTCCTCGAAGAAAAGAGGTCTGTTATCAAACGCCGACGGCAGACGGAAGCCGTATTCGACG
>JAZLEH010000278.1:0-11915 GCA_045615165.1 Eubacteriales bacterium
GCTGTCGGTATACCATTGCGTGAGGAAGACCAAGTGCCTCACCAACAACTCTAACCTCGTCCTTGAAGAGAAGCTTAATGGGCTCAACGAGCTCAAACTTAAGATCCTCGGGAAGTCCGCCTACGTTGTGGTGCGACTTAACTGCCTTCTTGCCCTCTGCCTGCTTAACGCTTTCAAGGATGTCGGGATAGATAGTTCCCTGTGCAAGGAACTCTACGCCCTCAAGCTTACGAGCCTCATCTGCAAATACCTCGATAAATTCCTTACCGATGATCTTTCTCTTAGTTTCGGGATCGGAAACGTCCTTAAGAAGATCGAGGAAACGATCGGTTGCGTCAACGTAAATAAGATTTGCGTTGAGCTGATTTTTGAACACCTCAACAACGTTTTCAGACTCATTCTTACGCATAAGTCCGTGGTTAACGTGAACGGAGATAAGCTGTTTGCCTATTGCCTTAATAAGAAGAGCCGCAACAACGGAAGAGTCAACACCGCCGGAAAGAGCGAGAAGAACCTTTTTGTCGCCAACCTGCTTACGCACGAGAGCTACCTGCTCCTCGATAAATGCGTTTGCAAGCTCAAAATTTGTAATGCGCTGCATAGTTTCGGGTCTTTTATTGGAATCCATCATTTTATTCCTCCTGATTTTTGAAAAGAATAGTATAGTTTATTATACAACAATATTTTCTCGATTACAAGATGGAAATTTAAACAAATTTAACTTTTTTACATAAAATGTTTATATAACATTTGCAAAATACGATTTTAAGGTAGGATTTTTATGCTTGTTACAAAACCTTACGTTAGAGAAAACGCCCTGCTCTACGCCAACCGATTCGCACTTTCGCAAAACCCGATCTTCGGAAATTTCAAAGGCATTGGCGGAAACTGCACTAACTTTGTTTCGCAATGCATATATGCGGGCTCGTGCAGGATGAACTACACGAAAACTTTCGGCTGGTATTACATCTCGATGGATGAACGCGCGCCCGCCTGGACGGGAGTGGAGTATTTTTACAACTTTATAACGAAAAACGAGGGCGTAGGTCCGTTTGGCAGAGATGCCTCCGCCGATGAGGTTGAGGTCGGCGACGTGATTCAGCTTGCAAAAAACGAGGGTGGCTACTATCACACCTTAATAATCATAGGCTTTGACGGAGACGATCCGCTCATCGCGGCACAGACAGACGACGCACTCGGGAGACCTCTTTCGACCTATGAATACGACTACTCGCGCTACATCAAGATACTTGGCGTCAGGATAGAAACCGATTCAAACGACGACTGCTTTGAGAGCGTTTACAACGGTATATCGATCATACCAAACCTGCAAAGCGCGCCTCCGATGTCCGAATCTTAAAGCTTTGAAAGAGCGAGCTTCAAGACCTCCCACACTCTTGCCGCCGAGCTTACCGAAAGCCTCTCTGCCGTGGTGTGACCGTCAAACGCATCAGGTCCGAACGATACGGCGTCAAGCCCCTCTATCTTCTCCGAAAGGATTCCGCATTCAAGACCTGCGTGAATGGAGATGACCCTCGGAGGCTCTCCCGCAAACTCGCGGTATGAATCCGCAAGGCATTCTCTAAGCCGTGATTCCTTTTTAAATTCCCAGGCGGGATATGCGCTTCGCGGCTTGCAGCTTCCGCCTGCCGCCTCGGCGATTTTTGCGACCTTTGAATAAAGCGCCTCGCGCTCCGCATTTTTAGACGAACGAACCGAGACTGTTATGTTTGCCAAGTCTTCCGTAAGCGAGACGATGGCAAGATTTGACGAGGTTTCAACGAGGCCCTCTATATCCTCGCTAATTTTGTAAACTCCCGTTGGCATTTTGCCGAGAATCGAGAGCAGTCGTTCAGTTGAGTCCGCATCGCAGATTTTTGACACGCCTCCAACGCTTTCAAGCGATATGATGATATTCGGCTCTGATTTCATAAGTTCATTTGCGACGTCCTCCATCTCGATGGCGAATTTGCCTTCGTCTATATCCGCAGTGAAGATCGCCTCGGCAGAATGAGGAATGGCGTTATCCGCGCTTCCCGCCGATATATCCGCGATCATCAGATCCCCTAAGGATACAAGAAGCGAATGAAGTATTTTGATCGCGTTGAGGCATCCCTTATTGATCTCAGTTCCGCTATGACCGCCGCGAAGCCCGCTTACGCGAAGGCGGTAGGCATAGGGCGAGTCGGAGGTTATTTTATTGATCGGAATCGTTGCATCGGCTCTGACGCCGCCCGCGCATCCTGCGGTTATTTCCCCCTCCACGTCCGAATCGATATTGATAAGCATTCGTCCGCAGATCTCAGACGCGTCAAGCGCCATAGCACCGAGAAGCCCTATTTCCTCGTCCGAGGTGAAATGCGCCTCTATCGGGGGATGGGGAATATCGTCCGATTCAAGCAGAGCGAGCGCGTATGCAACGGCAATTCCGTTATCAGCGCCAAGCGTCGTGCCGCGCGCCTTTATAAAATCTCCGTCGCGGTATATTCTAAGCCCGTCACGGCTCATATCGATATCGAACCACGGCTCTTTATCCGCAACGATATCGGTGTGGCCCTGTATTATCACAGTCGGCGAAGCCTCTCGCCCAAGGCTGGCGGGCTTCTTTATGATCACGTTGTTTCTTTCGTCCTGTTTATAGGAGAGGCCGTGCTCCTTTGCAAATGATACGAGATATTCGGCAATGCCGTCCGAGTTGCCCGACGCGCGGGGAATCTCACTTATTTTTTCAAAATAATAGAAAACGCGCTCGGCGTTTTTATAATCGCTTATATTTATCATATTTATTCTCCGTAGGTTTCATTATTTTTATATTACCACATATTCGTCGGATTGTAAAGCCGCTTTTATACTTGACTTTATTTTTTATCCGTGATAAAATATCATAGCAATGAATTTTCACGGAGATATTAATGAAAAGCTTAAATAAATTTATTTCGCCCATTCTTCTCGTGCTTGCGGCGATGATATGGGGCTTTGCCTTCTCTGCTCAGAAATCGGCAGAGAGCGTGCCGCCCTTGACGCTCGGCGCGGCTAGAAGTCTTTTTGCCTCAATATTCCTTATTATAGTTATTATCTCATTCGATAAGATAAGCGGCAACGGAAGAAAGCTTTTTTCAAAAAAGCGCGTAATAGATCTCACCCGTATTGAAATAATTGGCGGTATTATATGCGGCGCGGTGCTTGCACTTGCAAGCTTCTTCCAACAGCTCGGAATGAACGAGGGAACTGAAGCGGGTAAGGCATCATTCATCACGGCGCTATACGTCGTGCTCGTTCCTATCTACGCACTTGCGCTTCGCAAGAAAGCTCCGCTGAACGTTTGGATCAGTATGCCGTTTGCGGTGGTTGGATTCTACCTCCTTTGCATAACCGACGGATTTTCAATAGTTTTCGCAGATCTTTACGTTCTTATTTGCGCGCTCATATTCCCCGTACATATTCTCGTTATCGACAAGTTCTCTCCCGAGTGCGACGGAATCCGAATGTCGCTCGTTCAGTTCGTGGCGGCGACGGTGATCAACCTCATCTTCGCTTTAATATTCGAGTCGCCGATAGCTTTCTCCGAAATTGGCGGAAGCATATTCTCTATTATCTATCTCGGCGTTTTTTCAAGCGGTATTGCCTACACCCTGCAGATCATCGGTCAGCGCGGTGCAAATCCCGCGGCGGCATCCATTCTTCTCTCTCTTGAATCGGTGTTTGGCGTTCTCGGTGCGGCGCTCTTCCTCTCCGAGCGAATGAGCATTCGCGAATATCTCGGATGCGCGGTCGTTTTCATCGCGGTCATTCTGTCGCAGGTGGATTTTATCGGATTGATCAAGAATCGTAAAAACAAATAATTTAAGAAAAGGTCGGAACTCGATGAAGTTTTGACCTTTTTATATTGACTAAAGGATTTTTATGTGGTAAAATTTATTTATAAATTTAATTCAGGAGTAAATCTATGAAAAATCAGCTTTCCGTGGGATTTGCCCGCGTTAATATCACACCCATGCGCGGAGTCGGCATCGCAGGCTATTTCGTTTCCAGAGTGGTTGAGGGAGTCCTTGACGATCTTCACGCCTCCTGCGTTTCGGTTTCACTCGGCGATACCCGCGTTCTTCTTATTTCGGCAGACCTTCTTCAGATGAAAACGGCGATATGCGATAAGTATCGCGACGCTATTGCAAAGGCGACGGGACTTCCCCGCTCCGCGATATACATTCACTGCCAGCACACCCACACCGCCCCCTACGTTGACCCCGACAGAGAAAACCTCTTCGTCGGAAAATACGTTGAAAACGAGCGCGAGCTTATACTTGAATATCAGAGCTTCTTCGGTCACAGACTCGTTGACCTCGCTCTTGCGGCGGTCGCAGACGAAAAGCCCGCAAAGATGGGCTACGGCGTTGGCAGAGCTTCGGGAATCGCGTTTATAAGACGCTTCAGAATGAAGGACGGAAGCGTTAAGACCAACCCCGGCGTTAACAACCCCGATATCGTTGCTCCCATCGGTGAGCTTGACGAGCGCGTAAGCGTAGTCCGCTTTGACAGAGAGGGTGACACGAGCGTCGTTATCGTTAACTATGCAAACCACCCCGACGTCGTCGGCGGCTCTAAGGTTTCGGCTGACTGGCCCGGCTTCACCTGCAAAACGGTTGAGCAGGCTCTTGATAACACGAACTGCATCTTCTTCAACGGAGCGCAGGGCGACGTTAACCACGTAAACGTTCACCCGACCAAGGGATATCTCAACGATCTCTTTATGGACTTTGACGACGTTGCGCGCGGCTACGGTCACGCCCGCCACATGGGAAGAGTCGTTGCAGGCGCGGTCCTTCAGGTATTCGACAAGGTTGAATACGTAGAGGTTGACTCGATAAAGCATCTTGAAAAGACTCTCAACGTGGCGTCGAACATGCCCGAGCCGCACGAGATTGAAGAGGCGCACAGAATCAACGATCTTCACCTTGCGGGCAAGGATAGCGAGCTTCCCTACGAGGGTATGATGCTCACGACCAAGGTTGCGGAAGCTGGAAGAATGGTTCGACTTGAGCACGGACCCGAGTTCTTCCCGATGTCGTTCACCTCGATCTCAATCGGTAAGGTTGCCTTCTTCGGAGTACCCGGTGAGCCCTTCAACGGAATCGGAAGAGCGATCAAGGAAACCGAGGGCTACGATCTCATAATCCCCTCCTGCCTCGTTAACGGATCTGAGGGCTACTTCCCGATGAAGGACGCATACGACCAGGGCGGTTACGAAGCAAAGAGCTCGAACTTCAAGGCGGGCGTTGCGGAATTCATAATCGAAGAGGGACAGAAGCTTCTCACCGAGCTTAAAAATTCATAAAACAAAAGCAGCAGTTTCAAAACTGCTGCTTTTTCTCATTCTGCGTATTCCTTGAACGGCATGATATCTATATCCCCGTGCAGTGCCTCGTAATCCGCGCCGAGATAGCAAGCAAAGCTTGCAACCGAGGGAAATCCGAGCACCCTATATTCCGTAAGGTCGCGCTTCATCCCGTCCTTATCAATCACGAATTTCTTCGGCGGCTTCGTCCAGTTTGAGCGCAGAGAATTGTCGTACCAATATTCAAGAACCTTTGCGTCCTCTCTTCCGAAAAATTCAAGAAGAGCGGGTACGGCTTCCGCCTCTTGCCGTATAAGCTGTGCGGAGTTATCTCCCGTTGCCGTATATTTTTCAAACGGTGCGTACTCGAGGAACACGCCCTCCTCTGCAACCGTCTCATTCGGCGTGACGATACTGTCCATATATGCAAGATACGCCATTTGAGCTTTCGGATTCTCCTTTTTTATCTCACGGAGCATCGCGTTTACGGCAATCAACTGCTGATCGGACGGAGAAAGTTTTTTGCACCTCGGGCAACGGCAAGCAGTGCCGTGTCCGTCATCCATCCAAAAATAATATTTATCCGAGCTTCCGTACAGTGATTTCGCCAGCCTTGCCGCATTCCTTGCAAAGAGGCTCAACGCATCGGAGCTTGAAACGCAGAGGTTATGATCCGCAGTGCGCTCCCCCTCCTCGTTCATTCTGTAATATTCGGGGTGCGCATCAAAATGCTCCTTCGGCATAAGATATCCTGCGGCGTGTAGCTCGTACACGATTTCAAGTCCGCGGCTCTTCGCATAATCGATAAGCCGGCGAAACTCCTCATTTTTCATTAAGTCTAGCATTTTTGAAAGGTGGAGCGCCGCATCGTTGCCACCGACCGAATGAATCCCGAGAACCTCAACGCCCGCATCCGCAAGCCTGTCGATCCACTTGACTGAAAGCTCGTCCGGATGAATTATCAATTCCTTTATCACGATTTATTCCTCCTTAATGCATTCCCTTTTTGCGATATGCAAGCGGTGAGAGCCCCGTATGCTTTTTAAATATCCTGCTGAAATAGAGGCTATCTTCAATTCCGCAAAGCCTCGATATCTGCGAGACGTTATACGAGGTCGAGCCGAGAAGATAGCATCCCTTATCTATTATCTGTGATATATAATACTGTTGCGGTGTCGTGCCGGTGATAGCCTTGAACACCTTCATAAAATAGAATCGGCTGAATCCGCAAAGCTCGGCGAGCTCACTGTTTGACATTCTGGTGGTGCGGCTCGAATTGATCGCGTTGAGCGCGGGGCGTATCTTCGCAAGATCGTCCTGCTTTTTATCTCTCTCCACCCTCTCCGCTATGCGCGCAATAAGGGCGATAAGCTCCCCCTCATAGAAAAGCTCGGTGTATTTCTTCCCCGTCTCAAACTCGGATAAAGCGCCGTTGCAGTAGCGCAAAAATTCGGGAAATTGCCCAACCGTGTAACATCTTTCTTCAAAAAACGAGAGCATTTCTTCAACTCCGCTACCCGAAAAATGTATCCAGCAGAATTCCGTAGCCCCGTCATACGAGCCGTATATCTGTGCCTCCCCGGGTCTATAAAGGCACACGCTCCCCGCGGGAACTATGCTGTCCCCCTCGTTTTCGGTTATCGTAAGGCTTCCGCTCTTTACGTAGATCAGCTGATAATCCACTCTGCCGCGCTCGCGCCGAACGCGCATATCGGTAACGTCCTCGCTATATCCAAAATTGTTGACGTGAATATATTTATCGCTTGAAGCCTCCGAGTCCTTGCTCGTCTTAATATAATAGTGCATACCGTCACCTCTCTTAATTATATTATACACGACGAAAACACTTTTGTCCATAAATTATCTAATAATTTACATTGTTTTTTATCATTTTAGTGCTATAATTAAATAAAAAGCATAAAGGAGCATCACGATGAGAATGAGAGAACGCTTTAATACTAACTGGAAATTCCACCTTGGTGACATAGCCGTTCCAAGACCTACCGACAAGGGATCAATATATATCCAGTCGAAAACCGAGAGATATAAAATGGGCCCCGCCGCCATTCATTATAACGACTCTCCGTACGATTGGGAGACTGCGCTGAATTGCCCGAACGAGACTTGGGAGGACGTAATGCTTCCGCACGATTACGTTGTTTGGGGAACGCCGAATCCCCAAGAAAACAACACTCTCGGGTATGTAAAATACGATAATGCGTGGTACAGAAAGCATTTTACGATTCCCAAGGAGGATTCGGACAAGCGCATCGTTATCGAGTTTAACGGATGCTCCGGCAACTCAACCGTATATCTTAACGGTTGCCTTATGAAGCACAACTTCTGCGGCTACACCTCGTTTGAGGTGGATATCACCGATTACGTTATATATGGAGGCGAGAACGTTCTCGCAGTATATATCAACCTTGAAGAATTTGAAGGCTGGTGGTACGAGGGCGGCGGAATCTACCGCGACGTTTGGCTCACGAAAACCGAGAAGATCGCAGTTGATACCTACGGCGTTTACATCAACCCAGTGCGCGTTTCAGACGAGCTTTGGCGAGCAGAGCTTGAGGCAACGCTCGTAAGTAAATCGGCGATTGACGAGGATGCGGATATCGTCACCGAGATAATTGATAAGTGCGGAAGCACCGTTGCCGTAGCAAAAGCTTCGCTCTCCGTGCCATCGCAGTATAAAGCGACGGTAAAATACGAAACCGAGATTCGCGCCCCGCACCTTTGGGATATTGACGACCCGTATATTTACGAAGTAAAAACTACCGTTTATAAAAACGGCGCTCCCTGCGATAAACATTTCACACGCACGGGATTCCGCTATTACAGATGCGATGCAAACGAAGGATTCTTCTTAAACGGAAGAAAGGTCAAGATCAAGGGCGTTTGCGCGCACGAGGATTGCGGTCTTCTCGGCAAGGCTGTTCCCGCAAACGTTCACCGCTACAAAATGGAGCTTTTAAAGGAAATGGGCGCAAACGGCTACCGCACCTCTCACTATCAGCAGAATGCGGCTATCCTCGATGCGCTTGACGAGCTCGGATTTATCGTGCTTAACGAGGCGCGTTGGTTTGCATCGACCGAGGAGGGAATCTCTCAGCTTGAAGCGCTTGTTAAAAGAGACAGAAACCGCCCGTCCGTGTTCTTCTGGTCGCTTAGCAACGAGGAGTATTATCACGCAACCGAGCAGGGCGGCAAGATTTCGCAAACGCTTATGCGCGCCCTCCGCAGACTTGATAAAAGCCGCCCCGTGACGAGCGCGGTTAACAGAGGTCACGAGCAGGCTCGGGGACTATTTGACGAGCTTGACTTTATCGGCGTTAACTACACTTGGGAGATATACGATCTTCTGCACGAGAAATATCCCGACAAAGCAATTCTTTCATCCGAAAACGGCGCAACGGGCTCTTCGCGCGGATGGTATCTGCCCGACAGAGGCGATCTTGCATATCTCTCCGCCTACGATAAAGACACAACGGATAGATATAAGAGCCGCGAATACACTTGGAAATTCATCGATGAGCGCGAATGGATGATGGGCGGATATCAGTGGGCAGGCTTCGAGCATAGAGGCGAAACCGTCTGGCCAAGACTCTGTTCGCAGTCGGGTGCAATCGACCTCTTCCTCCAAAAGAAGGATGCATTCTATCAGAACAGATCGCATTGGAGCGACGAGGCGAACATCCATATACTCCCTCATTGGAATATAGAGGTATACGATAACGAGCCGGTGCGCGTCTGGGCGTATACCAACTGCGAGGAGGCGGAGCTTTTCCTTAACGGCAAGAGCCTCGGCAGGAAAAAGGTGGAAAAGCACACCCACGTTGAATGGATGGTAGACTACGAGCCGGGAAAAATCGAGGCTATCGGATATAACGGCGGAAAAGAAGCCGCATCAGACCTTCAAGAGACCGCCGGCAAGCCCGAAAAACTTGTTCTTCGCCTCGAAAACGAGGTAAAGACGACTGACGATATAGCAATAATCACCTGCTATACCGTTGACGCTGAGGGAAGATTCGTTCCAACGGCTTCCCCCACTGTAAGCTTCCATGCAAACAAAATGGGAAGAATCATTTCAACAGGCTCGGATATATGCGACCACACCCCGCTTGGAAGCCCGATTCGCAAAATGCGCGAGGGATATATTTCGGTTGCGGCAGGCGTCGCAATAACGGGAGGAGCGCCCGTAGCCGATGGCGGAGTGATTGAGATTTACGCTCACGCAGACGGACTTCAAAGCGCAAGACTTAAAATAACGATATAAAAAACCACGGGGAACGGTCAAACCGTTCCCCGTGTTAAATATTAGAGTGTTTTAAGCCAATTTTCAATAATTTCGGAGGTGAAATCATATCCGCGAGGAGTGAGATGCTGACCGTCGGAATAGTATCCCGTATTTATCTCCTTATTCTCGTCGGAGGTTTTAGTTGCATCGTGCATCCACGGAAGCATCGGGTTAAGATAACATCCGTTCCAAAGGTCTAAATATGGTATTCCCCACTTTTTGCATATAGCAACTGCGTGATCAAAATAAAGTCTGCGGTTATTATATTCGGGTATCGTGCAGGCAAACATCTTCTGCGCAACGATATATCCGATCTTCTTTCCGTGCCAATATTTCGTTGCACGGTAGAATACACTTTCAAGCGCTCCGCAGAAGGTCTTCACATCGTACTCGCCCGAATAATTGTTCTCTTCAAAGCTTCCAAGCCTGGTTTCCTGCCCGGGCTCTACCGCAAGTCCGAGAAGATCGGCATCGTTCGTTCCACCCTCAAATATTATAAAGTCCGCATCGGGATTTTCCGCATACATAGTATCGAGAGTTGCCGAAACAGAGTGTCTGTTTTTCTGCCACCTCTGAGACCAAACCTCTTCCGTAACGGTTCCTCCGCCAACGGCGTAATTCTTAAATTCCATTTTGTTTCTCGCACAGATTCTCGTCGCCCAGTTTCCGTACTTAACCGATCCTGCGCAAATGGAATCTCCGTCCCAGACTATCTTCTTTTTGTAAAGCTTATTTTCTCTCATGATAACGCCACCTTGCTTAAATTAACCATATTCTATCACAAAAGATATTGAAAGTCAATTCATTTGACCGAGTTTCAATAAATGTTTTGTTTTATATTGACTTCTACATAAAAAAAGTTTATACTGTTCTCATAAACACCGAAAGGATATTAGTTATGATCAAAGCAGGCTTTGCGCGAGTAGACGTCACACCGCCCCTCGGTTCACCCATTGCAGGTTATTTCAAGGAAAGATTTGCAGACGGAGTTCTCGATCCGCTCGAGCTTAACGCTCTCGCCTTTTCAAACGGTGAAAGCACCGCGATAATAATCGCTTCCGACTTTATTGGAATGCATATGGACAACGGAAAGGAAGTGCGCGAGCTTATAGAAGCACGCACCGCCGTCCCCGCCGATCATATTATGATATGCTGTCTGCACCAGCACACCTCCCTCCGCATAGGCGGCAAGGGATTTTCGGAGCTGAAGGACACGGTCTATCTCGACCTACTTTACCGCAAATACGCCGACGTTGCAAAGATGGCTATCGACGATATGAGCGAAGCCACGGTAAATACCGCGGAGCGTCAGGCGATAGAAGAAATAGCCTTCGTTCGTCGCTATTGGCTAGCCGACGGAACGCTTGCAACTAACCCCAAGCCACACCTTGCAAAGCCCGTTCGCAGATGCGATGAATCGGATAACACAGTCCGCCTCATCCGCTTTAAAAGAGCGGGTAAGAACGACATAGCTTACGTAAACTTTTCTACCCATCCCGACACGATCACCGGAAATAAATTCTCTGCTGACTGGCCCGGATTCGTCCGCCGTTTCGTAGAGGCCGGCATTGAGAATACTTCCTGCCTCTGCGTTGTAGGATGTCAAGGCGACAGCAACCACGTCGACTTCATGAAGCCTATCGAGGAAAGATTGCCCGAAGGCCCATTTTATCCGCATAGCCGACGCATGGGCAGAATAATCGCAGAAACCGTAAAGCTTATCTGGAACGATACGAAATTGCACACGGGTGACACCGTATTCGGAGGTTACAGCATAGTTTATAACAAAACGAACACCGACGGCGAAGAAAAATACGACGAGCAGAAGCGCTTCTTAGATAATTATAACGCCGGCATATATAATAAAGACACGCCCCCTTCGATAGCCGATCTTGCATATGCAACTCGCATCACGTCTCTTCGCGACGAGCCCCTTTATCACAGAGTGCCCGTAACCGTGCTTGGACTTGGCGACATCGCCTTCGTCGGATTCGGTGGAGAGCCGTTCACCCATTATACGATTGCCGCAAAGGAGGCGGCAGGAAACAAAACCGTTTTCTGCTCCTGTGTTACTAACGGAAACCAGGGTTATCTTCCCCACGAACGAGCATTCATCGAGGGCGGCTACGAAGCATCGGGATCATTCTTTACTCCGACTCTTGAATCGGAATGCATTGCCGCTGCAAAGGAACTACTCGATAAATTCTAATTTATACTAAAACAAAAAAGGGCTGCCAAGGCAGCCCTTTTATTTTACTTTTCGTTCTTATAGATTTCCTTGAA
>JAZLEH010000279.1:0-2587 GCA_045615165.1 Eubacteriales bacterium
GAAAATCTCCGTTGGGGAGATCCCAATGCTACCGACGAGGAAATGGAGCGTATATGTAAGCTGGCGCAGGCTGACGAGTTTATAAAGACCTTCCCTGACGGCTACGATACCTATATCGAGCAGGGCGGTACTAACGTATCGGGCGGACAGAAGCAGAGACTTTGTATTGCTCGCGCGCTTCTTAAAAAGCCGAAGGTTCTTATCCTTGACGACTCTACGAGCGCAGTTGATACGAAGACCGACGCGCTTATCCGTAAAGCCTTTGCAGAGGAGATACCCAACACTACGAAGATCATAATCGCGCAGAGAATAAGCTCGGTCGAGCATGCCGACAAGATAATTGTGCTTAACAACGGTTCTATTGAGTCGGTAGGTAATCACGAGGAGCTTTTGAAGAAGAGTAAGATATATAAGGAAATATACGTATCTCAGACTAAGGGGGTAGCTGAAAATGGCTAAGAAGATGAATCCGATGAATTCTGAGATGAATATGAAAATGAAAAGACCTCCTATGAAAAAGGGCGTGCTTAAGAGAGTTTTAAAGCTTCTTTTTAAGACCTATCCGTGGCAGCTGGCGCTCGTTTGCGTTTGCATAGTAGTAGTTTCCTTCTCGTCAACTATTGCGGGAATATTTATGAATAAGTTTATTCTTCATATAGAGGATGCGCTCAGCGGCGTTCGCGGAGCGGATGCCGTAATAAAGGATATAACGGTTCTCGTTCTTATTATGCTTTCAATATACGCAACGGGTTGGCTTTGTAACTTCCTTTATACGCGAATAATGGCAATAGTAACGCAGAGCTTCCTTGATAAGCTTCGCCGTCAGATGTTTGACAAGATGCAGAGCTTCCCGATACGTTACTTTGATACCAACGCTCACGGAGATATAATGTCGCATTACACGAACGACGTTGATACTATCCGAGAGCTTATATCGAATACCATTCCTCATTTGATACAGGCGGCGCTCGTTGTGACCTTCCTCGTATTCAATATGATATACCTTAGCGTTTGGATGTTCCTCGTCGTATTGGTTGCAAGCTTTGCAATGATATTCGTTGCAAAAACCGTCGGCGGACGAAGCGCAAGGGGCTTTATGAAGATGCAGCGCTCTATTGCAAAGACCGAGGGATTTGTTGAGGAAATGATGGAAGGACAGAAGGTCGTTAAGGTTTTCTGTCACGAGGAGAAGAGCATTGAGGACTTTGACAAGATAAACGAAGAGCTTTGTCAAAATGCAACCAATGCAAACCGATTTGCAAATATTCTTATGCCTATTATGGGTAATATAGGAAACCTTCTTTACGTAAGCGTTGCCTTTATCGGAGCTATATTGATCATAAATAATACGCCGAACCTTGCTATTTCCGCGCTTATCGACCCCAAGGCGGCGATAGTCGGAATTGCAACCGTCGTTCCTTTCCTTAACGCATCAAAGCAGTTCTCAAACAACGTAAGCCAGGTATCTCAGCAGATAAACTCGATAGTTATGGCTATGGCAGGCGCAGGACGAGTATTTGAGCTTATAGATACCGAGCCCGAATTTGACGAGGGCTACGTTATGCTCGTTAATGCAAAGAAGGAAAACGGCGAAATAGTTGAGACCGAGGAACGCACCGAAATGTGGGCTTGGAAGCACCGACACGGTGACGGAAGCGTTACTTATACCGAGCTTCGCGGTGACGTAAGAATTGAGAATATGGATTTCGGATACGTTCCCGAAAAGCTCGTTCTTAAGAATATATCGCTCTACGCAGAGCCGGGACAGAAGGTTGCCTTCGTTGGCGCTACCGGAGCGGGTAAAACGACTATTACAAACCTTATCAACCGTTTCTACGATATCGACGACGGTAAGATAAGATACGACGGAATAAATATAAACAAAATTCGCAAGAGCGATCTTCGCCGATCCCTCGGAATCGTGCTTCAGGACGTAAACCTCTTTACGGGTACGGTAATGGAAAACATTCGTTACGGAAAGCTTGATGCTACCGATGAAGAATGTATTGATGCGGCAAAGCTTGCAAATGCACACGACTTTATAACTCGTTTGCCAGAGGGCTATAATACTATGCTTTCGGCAAACGGAGCAAACCTTTCACAGGGTCAGCGTCAGCTTATCTCTATTGCGCGCGCGGCGGTTGCCGATCCGCCCGTAATGATACTTGACGAGGCTACATCCTCGATCGATACGAGAACCGAGGCTATAGTTCAGCGAGGAATGGATGCTCTTATGAAGGGTAGAACGGTGTTTGTTATAGCTCACAGACTTTCAACCGTTCGCAATTCTGACGTTATAATGGTTCTTGACCACGGTGAGATAATAGAACGTGGAAACCACGATGAACTTATTGAACGTCGCGGTAAGTATTATCAGCTTTATACGGGAGCATTTGAGCTTGAGTAATTTAGACGTAAATAAAAACAGTAATACGGCGCGGGTGGAAACTAAAATTTCCACCTCGCGCTTATTGTTCCTATTATGCTTTTTGGTTTATTCTATATCATATATTGCAAGGGGAAGCTTTTCCTTTGTAAGAGCTACTATGATAGAGGACGGAGCTATAGGAATAGGTGTGGCGGGAGC
>JAZLEH010000280.1:0-3841 GCA_045615165.1 Eubacteriales bacterium
ACGCAAGAATTATATTCAAACGGAGCGAGGCCATACACTAAACTGCGGTATAGGCCGGATAGTATTATAACATATAATTTAGTAAAAGTAAATAGTTTTTCGAAAAAAATTTATTAAATTTGCCAAAATCGCTTTAGTCGAATTTTCTCGGACTCTTTTCAACGAGGAAAAAGTAGGGGGAGGTGGGCGAATTTAATATATGAAACTCGGAGGGGCAGATCCTGAATCGGCTCGTCGTTTTGAAATATTCGCGGAGCATATCTCCCTCGAGTGCGCCCTCCTCGTGACCGGGGTAGATCGCGATTATAAGCACCCCGTCGGGCAGAAGCATATCTATCGCCGCCTCGACTGCGGGCATCGTCGTTTCCCTCATCGTCGTCACGCCCTTATTGCCGCTTCGCGGAAGATAGCCGAGGTTGAACATTCCCGCCTTGATCGGCTCTTTAACGAACTCGCGCACCCTGTGGTGCGAGGCACAGATAAGAGTGTAGTTTTCGGGCGCACCCTCGGATTCAAGGCGCTCCCGTGTCGATTTTAACGCCTCCTCTTGGATGTCAAAGGCGTAGACTCTTCCCTTTTCACCAACGGTTTTTGAGAGGAAGAGGGTATCGCCGCCGTTACCCATAGTGAAGTCAACGGCAACCTCGCCCTCGCCGAGGTGCTGTAATATAAAGTGCTTATGAAGCTCGATAAGGTCAACCATTATTTATCTCCTTAATGTCCTTTGACGGCCGGACGAAAGCGGTGTAATTCGTCTTGTAGATAACGAATCCGGGCTTTGAGCCCTGCGGCTTTTTGATATTCTTTACCATAGTATAATCAACCGCAACGAGATCCCCCGTCGCCTTTGAGTAATACGCGGCAAGCGCCGCCGCCTCGGTATAATCCTGCTCGCTCGGCTCTTCTCCGCCGGTCACCATAATGACGTGCGAGCCGGGGATATCCTTCGTGTGGAACCATATATCGCCCTTGTCGGCGGTGCGCAGGGTAAGCTCGTCGTTCTGTATATTATTCCGTCCGACTAGGAGTCGGTATCCGCCCGCCGTCTCATACTGCATCGGGCGAAGCTTCACCTGCTTTTGCGGCTTATAGCCCTTCATTTTCGCGGCGTATCCCGCGCGGTAAAGCTCGTCTCTTATATCAACGAGGTCCTGCTCGCACTCGGCGCGGTCAAGGAATGCGCGAACGCTTTCAAGGTATAAAAGCTCCTTTTCCCAGATTGCGATCTGCTCGGTGAGGACTTCCTTTGCCGTCTTGCACTTGTTATACTGCTTATATGCTCTTTGCGCGTTCTTCGACGGGTCGAGTCTCGGATCAAGCGGGATTTCGATCTCGGGGCAGTCGTCGGAATAGTAGTCAACAGTCTTAAACGAGGTCATTCCCCTCTTAAGATTATATATGTTCGCGGTGATGAGGTCGGCGTGCTTTTTATATTCCGCGCCGCGCTCACTGTCAAGGAGGGCTTCGCGCTGAATTTCAAGCTTTCTCTCGGTTCTTGCGACCGCGTTGTCAAGAAGCCTTATAAGGTCCTTTGCGCGCTGACGGATTCGCTCAAGCCTGTCGCGCTCGGCAAAATAGTCGTCGAAAAGCTCGCGCAGGGTCGGATAGGTCTTTTTCTCATACCCTGAGAGGTAGGTTATATCCATATAGGAGTAGTCGATCGGCTTGCCCTCGCCGTCTATTATCGCGGTGGGGGTGTAGCTATGCCCGATAAGGAGATTTTGCCACTCGGAGAACACCGAATAAAAGCGCACTTTATCAACGAAGCCCACGGGCGTGTCAATATTTCCGCTCGTGCGGTAGCAAAGCTCGTGTGCGATCTGGGTCGCAATTCCCGAATAGGTCGAGGTGATAAACTTCTCAACCGATCGCTCGGGTGAGAACGCTGAAAGCTTCTCAAAGAACACCTCGCGCGAGATGACGAGGGGGTCGAGCTTCGAGGGCTTTTCGGGTATTTGATATTTTAGTCCGGGTAAAACCTGGCGCACGGTGCTCGCCGCAAAGTCGATTATCTTCATCGCGGTGAGGACCTTGTTTTCCGCATCGAGGACGATGAGGTTCGCGTATTTACCCATTATCTCACAGACGAGCTTCTTCTCCGTCGGGAAGCCCATATCGTCGTAGCAAGAGACACAAAACTCGGCAATTCTGTCAAATCCCGGCTGTGAAACGGAGGTTATCCTGCCACCCGTGAGATGTTTTCTTAAAAACATACAGAGCATAGGGGCTTTCAGCGGGTTCTCCTTCTGCACGTCGGAGACCTGAAGCCTCGGCGCGTTCGGCCCGACGTTAAAGACGAGTCGGCGTGAGGATCTTCCCGAGTGGATAACGAGGTCGATCTCGTCGTTTCTCGGCTGAAGCACCTTTTCTATTTTAGCGTCGGGAAACTCCTCGGAATATTCGAAGAGCATCGCGCGCATCATACAAGCGTCAAATGCCATTTTATTTCCTTTCGATATAAGAGAGAGCGCGGGCAACGAGGGCTTGCGCCTCGTTTTCAAGATTTCCGTCGGCAATATCCGAGAGAAGCCTTGCAAGAGTTATTCCTATGTCGCGCCCGCGGATTCCGATTTCGGAAAGCTCGTTGCCCCCGATCTTAAGGTCGGATATTCTGTACGGAGCGCCCGCCGATATGAGCGAGTTGAGGATTTCCGCTTGCGAATCGGTTTTTTCGCCGCGAAGCTTCCTTAATAGTATAATATCGCGCACGGCATCCGGTCCGACCGCAACAAGAAGCCTGTGTATCGCGGTGGTGTCGGATATATCGGCGTTAATATTTGAGAGAACCGAAACGCCGTGGTTTTTGCGTTTGTTATCCGAGCGCAAGCGCGCCATAGCGGAGGCGAAATCCTCAGCCGAGGCAAAGAGCGAAAGCTCGCGCACGGTCTCCCCCGCCCCGCCGAAGAGGTCGGGTGACGGAAGCCGCATACCCGAAAGCTCGGGGATCACGACGGATATAATATCGGAGAAATTCGAGAGGATCTCATAAGCCGCACATCCGCCGATAAGCTTCTTCCATTCAACGAAAATGCGCTCTGCGGAGACGTTTAAAAGAAGATGCGAAAGCTTGTGAACTGCGGCGGCGGTACTCTCCTCAACCGCAAATCCGAGGGTTGAAGCAAAGCGGATCGCGCGAAGAATGCGGAGCGCATCCTCGGAAAAGCGCTTTTCGGGATCACCGACGGCGCGGATAAGCTTCTTTTCAAGATCGGCTTTTCCGCCGAAAAGGTCGGTGTAGCCGTCGGACTCGTTATAGCACATCGCGTTGACCGTGAAATCGCGGCGCGAGAGGTCGTCTGAAAGCTCGCGCGTGAAGGTCACAGAGTCGGGATGGCGGTTGTCGGTATATTCACCGTCAAGGCGATAGGTCGTCACCTCGTACGGCTCGGAATCGATAAGGACGGTCAACGTTCCGTGCTTGATTCCCGTCTCTATCGTGCGCATATCCGAAAAGATGCGCTTCATCTCTTCGGGCAAGGCAGAGGTAGTTATATCAAAATCATTCGGCTCGCGACCAAGCAATGCGTCGCGCACGCAACCGCCGACGATGTCCGCACGGTAGCCGTTTTCATTAAGGCGTGATATTATAAAACTTGCGCCTGACGGTAATTTCATATCGCAAACCTTTCTTTTTTTAATATTTAAGGGCATTTTATATATATTGTAACACTTTTTTCGGCGTTTGTCAAAGCGATAATTGCATCTTTCGGAAAAATAATAAATATTTTTTATTTTTTCAAAAAAAGGTATTGACAACAGAAAAACTTTCTGCTATAATATTGACTGTTCAGCACGCTGGTGTGGCTCAATGGCAGAGCAGCTGATTTGTAATCAGCAGGTT
>JAZLEH010000281.1:0-2695 GCA_045615165.1 Eubacteriales bacterium
CTTTTTGCGGCGGTGATTGCAATCGCAATATGCAACCCCGTTGATTTCGTATCTAGCGTTTCAACCGATGCATTGAAGCTCGTTCCGTATCTTATCGTTTTCGGCGCTGTGACCTGCGTCGTACCGTACTTCTTCTACACCCTCGCAATGCGTGATCTTTCTGCGGGTACGGCGTGCTCGCTCGGAATAATCGAGCCTATGGCGGCTTCAATATTCAGCGCGGTGTTCCTTTCCGAAATCCCCGACGTTTTCCAGATAATCGGAATCGTCCTGATACTCGGTGCAACCGTGCTTCTAAGTCGCTCCGAATCGGAAATAAACAAGGAGGAGCTTTAATATGGCAAAAATCAAGGACGGAGATTTTATCGGCGGTGACGATCTTCATTCGTTTTTAATGATCGGTCAGTCAAATATGGCGGGAAGAGGCGATATCGGTGATGTTGAGCCAATCGATAACTTCAGATGCTATATGCTCCGCAATGGAAGATTTCTTCGTATGCGTGAGCCCGTAAATCCCGACAGACCGATTTTTGAGGGAACATTCAGGAGCGGCGTGAGCCTTGCCGCAAGCTTTGCTGATGAATTTGCAAAGGTCTATCAGTCGCGAGTCGGATTGATCCCCTGCGCCGACGGCGGCACGGATATAGATTCCTGGCAAAAGGGAAGCATACTTTACGATCACGCCGTTATGATGACCCGCCTCGCAATGCGTACCTCGAATTTTTCGGGCTTCCTCTGGCATCAGGGGGAGAGCGACGCTATGACTGAGGAGAGCGTTGGTGCATATAAGGATAAGCTTATAAAATTCATAAACGATATCCGAGAGGATCTCGGCTCTCCCGAAGCTCCGTTTATTATGGGTGAGCTTAGTCTCAATATTCAGCGCGATTGGGTAAGACCGGAGCTTATTGAGCGAATGAATGAGATATACGCCGAGATTTCAAACGAGGTTCCGTATTGCGCGGTCGCTTCCTCTCTCGGACTTTCGGTCAAGGATGACGGAATCCATTTTTCCGCCCCCGCCCTCAGAGTTTTCGGAAGAAGATATTTTAAAGAATATTATAATTTAAAAGGAGATACGTTATGAAAAAGATTCTACTTATAAGCAATAGCTTTGGCGTAGACGCGACTCGCTACCTTTACGGCATAGCTCGTAAAGCGGGTGATGGTGTAACCACTGCCTGCCTCTTCATCGGAGGTTGCCCACTTTCCCGTCATTACAGAAATATGATTTCTGAGGATAGAGCTTATCAGCTTTATTTCAACGGTTCGTCCACTCCTTTCCGCGTCTCTCTCGCAGAAGCACTTCTTGCAGACGATTGGGATATCGTAACATTCCAGCAGGCAAGCCCCCTGTCAGGTGACTACTCAAGCTATATTCCTTACCTCCCCGAGCTTTCCGATTATGTAAAGGAGCTTGCGCCCAATGCTAAGCAGTACATTCACGCAATCTGGGCGTGGAGCGATGCCCGCATTAACAAGGGTGAGCGTGAGGTTGCTTATTCATCAAGCGCAGATATGTTTGCCGCTGATAAGATCGCATACAAGAAAGCGGCTCTTGAAATCAATGCCGATGGATTTATTCCCGCAACCGAAGCTATGGAAAAGCTTTATCTCGCAATTGGTGACAAGGCGTATAGAGACGGAGGACACGCGAGCCTTGGCGTAGGAAGATATATGCTCGGTCTCGTATGGTATATGACTATATTCGGCAAGGATATCGAGGGTATCAACTACCGTGATTTCGACGTTGAGGTATCCGATGAAGAAATCGCAATCGCTGAGAAGATCGCCCGCGAAGTCGTAGCAGAGAACGATTACAAGAAGCAGTAAAATAAAAAAAGAGCCGTTCGGCTCTTTTTTTATTATCTCATAAGAGAGGTTGCAATCTTTAAAATTGCCTTTTTGATCTTCATCGGCTCGCCTGCCGCGCGATTGGGGAGGTGCGCTTCTTCGGGATAAAGAACTACCGCCTCGCCCGCCTTATAGCAGACGGGAAGCGAATCGCTTGCAAAGTCGTAAAGCGCCGCGTCTCCGCTTGCGTTATAGGGGCGCTGAATTCCGAGTCCCTCTTTTGCTGTGTAGAAGATTTTTTCTTCACCTGCAATAAGGCACTGGATATCAACGAATAATTCGTGCGCCTCCATAAGCGGAGTTTCAACCTTTGTTTCTACCTCCTGCACGTTTATATAGCATTCGGGGGTGAAATCGTATCTCTTGCACTCGGTCTCCATATCGATGCCCGTAAGGAAAGCAAGAGCCTCCTCGGGTACTTTAAAATAGTTTTTGATCTCTTCAAAATTAGTGAGCTTTATCATATTAGATCTCCTTTAAACATAAGTCAAAAGTATTTCAAGGTCGCCCTCGATCTTATATTTTCCAAATCCCGCCGGGATGAAGAAGCTGTCTCCGCAAGCGATAGGCTCGCCGTTTATATATCCGCCGCCGCGTATAGCGGTAACCGAATTGAACGACTCTGAGTCGGCGCAAAGCATAAGTTCTCCGTTAACGCGATAATTCTTAACAGTGAAATACTCGCAGCTTCCGAGAATGCCGTCGTCAAAGATCGTCGGCTCGAATTTCTTAAGGCTTGAAACCGCCTTTGCCTTCTCAACGTGAAGCTCGCGCTCGTTTCCGTTTTTGTCCTTTCTTCCGTAGTCGTAAACGCGATAGGTGAGATTCGAATTTTGCTGGA
>JAZLEH010000282.1:0-3764 GCA_045615165.1 Eubacteriales bacterium
AAGCGCTTGGTCACGTCCTTGCTCTCACCGTTCAGAGCCGATTGATCGACCTTTATACATCCGTCAAGGATGAAGCCGTCGGCGTTTATTTTCTCTCCTGCGGAAATATAAACTATATCTCCGACCACTAGCTCACACGCAGGTATCAACACCTGCCCACCGCCGCGCAAAACGCGCGCAAACGATGAGTCCTCCTCCATTTGCATTTTTTCAAAGGCAAGCTCGCTCCCATGCTCCGAGATAGTGGCAACCGTCGTTGCAATAAGGATTGCCGCAAGGATTCCGAAAATCTCAAAGTAATTGCAGTTTTTAAAGGTAAATATCACCTCAACGCTTAAGGCGATTATAAGTATTTTGATTATTGGATCGTTAAGATTTTCAATAAACTTGCGGAAAAAGCCCTTTCGCTTCTCTTTTTCAAGAGTATTTGCGCCGTGCTTTTCCCTCGATCTTCTTACCTCGTCCTCCGAAAGCCCTGTAAATTTCTTTTTAATCATACAATGTCCTTCATTCTTTTCTTTTTTGAATTATATGATATAAAAAGCAGAAAAAAGACCGCTGACTCATAAAAAGTCAGCGGTCTTTCTAGTACCCGCGAGGCCGTGTAAGGCAATTTTTAACCCTGTATATACAGGTGGGTGCTCTCTCTGTTACTTTGCGCTTCCAACGTCCGTTTAGGGAGGGTCTAAGACAGCTCCCGACGGGAGGCCTGCATCCCGATAACAGAAGTCCAAGCTCCCTTTAAATGTGTGTAGGTCCAAATATCACAATATCACGCACCACGCAGGAGGTAAGTAATCAAGCGTCGTAATCTACTTCATTAAAGAAGAGGTCGTTGAAATAATCCTCTGCCTTTGCAAACTCATCGTCGTCATCGATGCTTTCAAGGATGAGGTCGTCGCCATCCTCGGTAACTCTGAGAATTGCATACTCCTCGCTCTCCTCGTTTGCAGGAACGAGCGCGTAATATAAATTCTCATCGATAGTTGCCTGAGCAAGAAGCTCGAACTCCTTGTCCTCACCCGTTTCCTCATCGGTAAGAGTGATGATAAAGGGCTCTTCAAGCTCTTCTACATTTACGTTTTCATTAATGTCGCTCATATGTTGTCTCCAATCTTAGTTTCTAGTTATATTCTATTATATAAAGCAAAAAAAGTCAAGAAAATATTTATAATAAATCTGTTAAAATTGTGTTGCTGATATAAAAACCCTTTTCGGAAAGAGAAAGTCTGTCACCCGAAAGGATAATATAACCGCCTTTTATATACGAATTTATCGCGTCCCTTCTCTCGGCGATAAAATCCTTGCCGAACCTATCTTTATATTCGGAAAGAGAAATTCCCTCGCGAAGCCTGAGTCCGAGCATTACGAATTCATATTCGGGATCTGACTCCTCCGTAATATATTCTTTCACGGAAGACGATAAATATTCATTTATACCCGAGGGATTACCGTATCTTTTTCCGTCAAAATAAGAATATGCCGAAACGCCGACTCCTATGTATTCGTCGCATCTCCAATACTTAAGATTATGCCTTGATTCGTATCCGGCGCGTGCGTAATTTGATATTTCGTAATGCGAATATCCGCTTTCCGAAAGGATACGCGACGCCGCCTCGTACATAGCGACTTCATCGTCCTCGCTCGGAAGATCAAGCTCGTCCTTCACACCCCAGAATTTAGTTCCTTCTTCAAGAATGAGTCCGTAGCAGGAGATATGCGTCGGGCGAAGTGCCGTGACTGCCGAAAGCGTTTTTTCAAAGCTCTCGATAGTCTGTCCGGGTATTCCGTACATAAGATCAACGTTAAAATTGGTTATTCCTGCGCGGAAAATCATCGAGCAAGCCTTAAGAAAATCGTCGTAATCGTGTATTCTGCCGAGTAATTTCCGTTCGTTTTCGTGAATACTCTGTAATCCAACACTTATTCTATTGACTCCGTGGCGAACGAATGCGGAAAGCTTCTCCTCGTTCAGAGTTCCCGGATTTACCTCAAGCGTAAACTCGGCAGCGTCCGTAATTCTGAAGGTGCTTTCTATCGAATCCATAATAGACGAGAACTCACTTGGGGTGAGAAGCGAGGGTGTACCTCCACCGAAAAAGATGGTATCAACGAGTATTTCACCGCGCTCGCGGTATGACTCGATCTCCTTCTTCAAGGCCGAGATATACCCCTCCCTCACGCAAGGCTCAAGAGAATCGTACGAGCAGAAATCGCAGTAATTACACTTTCTTACGCAAAACGGAATATGAACGTACAACCCAATGGGCTTAGCTTTCATCATCGAGCCTCAAAACAGCCATAAACGCCTCGGGCGTTACCTCTACGCTACCGAGCTTGCGCATCTTCTTCTTACCTTCCTTCTGTTTTTCAAGAAGCTTTTTCTTTCTGGTAATATCACCGCCATAGCACTTTGCAAGAACGTCCTTGCGCATTGCCTTTACGGTCTCTCTGGCTATTATCTTAGAACCGATGGTTGCCTGAATCGGAATTTCAAAGAGCTGGCGCGGAATGTTTTCCTTAAGCTTTTCAGCGATCTTTCTCGCTCTCGTATAGGCTCTGTCCTCAAATACGATAAACGAAAGCGCGTCGACAACCTCACCGTTAAGCATAAAGTCAAGCTTAACGAGCTTTGATTCCTTATAACCCTTAAGCTCGTAATCAAGCGACGCATAGCCCTTAGTGCGGCTCTTAAGCGCGTCGAAGAAGTCGTATATGATCTCGTTAAGCGGAAGCTCGTAATGAAGCTCTGCGCGCTCGGTATCGATATATTTCATATCAACGAAAACGCCGCGTCTGTCCTGACAAAGATCCATAATGCCGCCGATATAATCGGTAGGAGTTATGATGCTTGCGTTCATTATAGGCTCGTAGGCGCAGTCTATCTCATCAGCCGTCGGGAATTTCGAGGGGTTATCGATAAGGATCGTTTCACCACCGCGAAGATCAACCTTATATATAACCGAGGGAGCGGTCGTTATAAGATCGAGATTAAATTCTCGCTCAAGACGCTCCTCAATGATCTCCATATGAAGAAGTCCAAGGAAGCCGCAACGGAATCCGAATCCAAGTGCAACCGAGGTTTCGGGCTCGAAAACGAGCGCCGCATCGTTAAGTCTGAGCTTTTCAAGCGCATCACGAAGATCACCGTATCTCGCACCGTCAGCGGGATATATACCCGAATAAACCATCGGGTGAACCTCTCTGAATCCAGGGAGGGGTTCGCCTGCACCGCCCTCGGCAAGAGTTACGGTATCTCCGACTCTCGTGTCGCCCACCGACTTTATGGACGCGGTAATATATCCAACCTCACCTGCGGACAAGCCCTCGCTCTTCTGAAGTCCGAATGCCTGAAGCGTACCAACCTCCACGACCTCGAACTCAGCTCCCGTCGCCATAAGCTTTATCTTATCGCCTGCCTTAACCTTACCGTCAAACACGCGTATGTAAACGACGACGCCAAGATAGGGGTCGTAATGCGAATCGAATATAAGAGCCTTAAGAGGCGCGTTTTCATCGCCTGTGGGCGCAGGAATATGAGTAACGATCTTTTCAAGAACGTCCTCGATATTAATACCGTTTTTCGCGCTGATAGCAGGCGAGTCGTCGGCAGGGATACCTATTACGTCCTCAATTTCTCTCTTCGTTCCCTCTATATCCGCACTTGCAAGGTCAATCTTATTGATTACGGGAAGTATTTCAAGGTCGTTATCTATCGCGAGATAAGCGTTTGCAAGAGTCTGTGCCTCTACGCCCTGCGTTGC
>JAZLEH010000283.1:0-4560 GCA_045615165.1 Eubacteriales bacterium
ATAGTGAAAAATTCACTTACGCCTACCATAATAAGCGAGTCCGCGGGAACTCAATCCGACGATGCGCTTACGATGAAAAGATATTACGAGGAGCTTTCTAAATGACGAAGCTTGAAAAGATCCGCGCGGCGATCAAGGAACGCGGGATTGACGGAATTATTATATACGACGAGCTTAATCAGCGATATCTGTGTGATTTTGCCTTCACCGACGGCGCAGTTTTTATCAGCGAGAGGCGCGCGGAGCTTATAACTGATTTCAGGTATTATGAAATGGCGCTCAATAAGGCTGATAAGAGCTTCACGGTCTCCACGCCGTCAAATATTTCTGAGTTCATTTCGTCGATAATTTCAGAGGAGAATATCAAAATTCTCGGATTTGAAGGGGACAAGGTAACATATTCCGATTATCAGCGGTTGAAATCAAGATTCGGTGGCGTTGAGCTTGTTGATATCGGAAGTATGATCAGCGATGCGCGTCAGATCAAAACGGACGAAGAGATCGCAATAATCCAGCGAGCGCAGGATATTACCGACAGGGCGTTCGCGGATCTTCTTTCGGTTATAAATACCAATATGACGGAAATTGAGGTTGCGGCAGAGCTCGAATATTCAATGCGCAAAAACGGCGCCGAAGGATTTTCGTTCGACACGATTTCGGTCTCGGGTGCTTCATCGTCACTTCCGCACGGAGTTCCAGGTAATGAGAAGCTTAAGCGAGGATTTCTCACGCTTGATTACGGAGCGAAGCTTGACGGATATTGCTCGGATATGACGAGAACGATTGTTATAGGAAATGCCGATGATGAAATGAAACGGCTTTATTATACGGTATTAAAAGCGCAAAGAGCGGCTCTCGATTATATTTCCGAGGGAGCAGATTGCGGCGAAGCAGATAAAATCGCCAGAGATATAATTGATTCCGTTCCCGAGTATAAGGGGTGCTTTGGACATTCGCTCGGTCATTCGGTTGGACTTCAGGTGCATGAAGAGCCGAGGCTTTCAAGGCGCTCGTTTGGGCAAAAAATGCGCGTTGGCGAGATATACACCGTTGAACCCGGAATTTATATTCTCGGCAAATACGGATGTAGAATCGAGGATATGATCGCCATTCGCACCCACGGAATCCATAATTTTACGAAATCCGGCAAGGATTTGATCGAAATTTAAGGAAAAATTCGCAAAAAGTGAAAAAATATTTCTTTTTCCTATTGAAAAAATAAACAAATTATAGTAGAATATAATAGTAAAACTTTTGAGGATGCAAAAATGACGGCTTGCATCTTAATACTTATCGTCAGAAAAGGAAAAACAAAAATGTTAACAGCAGGTGATTTTAAGAACGGCGTTACCTTCGAGATGGAAGGCAAGGTTTATCAGGTAATTGAATTCCAGCACGTTAAACCCGGTAAGGGCGCTGCATTCGTAAGAACTAAGTATAAGGATGTTATGACCGGAACTATCCGTGAGCAGTCCTTCAACCCCACTGCAAAGTTTGTAAACGCAGTTATCGAGAGAAGAGAGCTTCAGTACTCCTATGACGACGGTGACCTTTACCACTTCATGGATACCGAGACTTGGGAAGAAACCCTTATCTCTCACGATACCGTTAGCGACAACTTCCGCTTCGTTAAGGAAGAGATGATGTGTAAGATCGTTTCTTACAAGGGCAACGTATTCTCCGTTGAGCCCCCCACATTCGTTGAGCTCGCAGTTACTGAGACTGAGCCCGGCGTACGCGGCGATACCGCTACTAACGTTACCAAGCCCGCTACTCTTGAGACCGGCGCGGTAATCAAGGTTCCGATCTTCATCAACGAGGGCGACGTGCTTAGAGTTGATACCAGAACCGGCGAGTATCTTGAAAGAGCATAATTAGATTTTACAAGCTCTCCTCTTAATCGGGGAGAGCATATTTATAATACGAAAGGAAGAGAAGCAATGAATATTAACGAGAATGCAGCATACCTTAAGGGACTCTTTGACGGATCTGATCTTGATCGCGATTCAAAGGTAGTAAAGATTTTGGGTGAGGCACTTGATCTTATATCCAAAATGGCAAAAGAGATCAGCGAGCTTGAAGCAGATAATGCAGAGCTTCGTGAGTATATCGAAGAGATCGATGAGGATCTTGGCGCGGTAGAAGAGGATCTCTATCTTACCGAGGATGATGACGAGGATTACGATGACCTCAACGACGATGAGGACTTCGAGGATGACGACGAATCCGAATACTACGAGCTTGAGTGCCCGAGTTGCGGTGAGACCATTTGCTTCGACGATTCACTTGATCCCGACTCTCTTGTTTGCCCTGCATGCGGCGAAAAGGTTGGAGAAGTTGAATTTTGCGACGGCGATTGCGACGCTTGCGATGAGGAATGCGAAAACAAGTAATTAAAAAGGGGCGCTAGCCCCTTTTTTTCTTTATTTTTACGATTACTTTAATATAACGATAAATAAACTATTGACAAAACTCTTTTAATATGATAAAATCATAGCAAAGCAATGACGGAGAGAGAATCGACGGATTAATCACAGAGAGCCGCGTTTGGTGTGAGGCGGTATTATGATCTCGAATTCTTATGGCTCCCGAGCAGGCGGCTCGAGCAATTTTGTGTAGGGTAGCACGTATGCGCAACGTTATCGGCGCAGGGGCTTATTGGCTCTGTTAAGTGGCGTTATACGCAATTTTGAGTGGTACCGCGGATGATTTTTGAGTCGTTCGTCTCATTATGATGAGGCGAGGCTCTTTTTATTTATATTGAGAAAGGTGAATTAAAATGAAAGAAACCAGAATTGAAACAAAATGTGTGCAGGGCGGTTACAAGCCCGGAAACGGTGAACCGAGACAGATTCCGATCATTCAGAGCACAACCTTTAAATATTCGACAAGCGAAGATATGGGAAAGCTTTTTGACCTTGAAGCTTCGGGATATTTCTATTCAAGACTTCAGAACCCCACCTGCGACACCGTTGCCGCAAGAATTTGTGAGCTTGAAGGGGGAAGCGCGGCTATGCTTACCTCGTCGGGTCAGGCGGCAAATTTCTTTGCAGTATTTAATATCGCATCGGCAGGCGATCACGTAGTTGCATCAAGCGCAATTTATGGTGGATCATATAACCTCTTTGCCGTTACGATGAAGCGCATGGGCGTTGAATTTACTTTCGTTACTCCCGATTGCTCTGACGAAGAGCTTGAGGCGGCATTCAGACCCGAGACCAAGGCGGTATTCGGAGAAACCATCGCTAACCCCGCACTGAAGGTTCTTGACATAGAGAGATTTGCAAACGCGGCGCATAAGCACGGCGTTCCGCTTATCATCGACAACACCTTTGCAACTCCCATTAACTGCCGTCCGTTTGAGTGGGGCGCAGATATCGTTACTCACTCTACTACAAAGTATATGGACGGTCACGGAAGCGCAGTTGGCGGATGCATCGTTGACTCCGGTAAATTCGATTGGGCGGCATCAGGCAAATTCCCCGGACTTTGCACACCCGACGCAAGCTATCACGGCGTAAATTATATTGAAAGATTCGGCAAAGAGGGCGCGTTTATAACCAAGGCTACAGCTCAGCTTATGCGTGACTTTGGTTGCACTCAGTCTCCTCAGAGCGCATTCCTCCTCGGACTCGGACTTGAAAGCCTCCACGTTCGTATGAAGAGACACTGTGAGAACGGTCTTGCAGTTGCTAAGTTCCTTGCAAATCACCCCAATGTAACTTGGGTCAAGTATCCCAGCCTTGAGGGCGATGCAGATTACGCTCTTGCTGAAAAGTATCTTCCTTCCGGCTCGTGCGGCGTTGTTAGCTTCGGAGTTAAGGGCGGACGCAAGGCGGCAGAGAAGTTTATGAAGAATCTTAAGCTTGGAGCTATCGAAACTCACGTAGCGGATGCAAGAACTTGTTGCCTCCATCCCGCTAGCGCAACTCACCGCCAGATGAACGACGAGGAGCTTCTCGCGGCAGGAGTTTCACCCGACCTTATCCGCTACTCATGCGGAATTGAGAATGCGGACGATCTTATCGAGGATCTTGCGGAGGCACTTTCCACGATAGATTGATCCCAACCTTGAAAGGATTATACTATGCCTATTAAAATACCAAACGAGCTTCCTGCGGTAAAAATACTGGAGGAAGAGAATATATTCGTCATGACCGAGACGCGCGCCATGACTCAGGACATAAGACCTCTTAAAATATTAATATTAAATCTTATGCCGACGAAGGTTGATACCGAGACCCAGCTTTCGCGTCTTCTCGGTAACACGCCCTTGCAGGTTGAGATCGAGCTCATTCACACGAGTACCTATCATTCCAAGAATACCTCGGAAGAGCATCTTCTTGCATTCTACAAAGAGTTTAGCGACGTTAAGGACAGATATTTCGACGGAATGATAATTACCGGCGCACCGGTAGAGAAGATGCCCTTTGAAGAGGTGCAGTACTGGTCCGAGCTTTGCGAGATAATGGAGTGGACGAAAACTCACGTCCACAGCACGCTTCATATATGCTGGGGTGCGCAAGCAGGTCTTTATTATCATTACGGCGTTAATAAGTA
>JAZLEH010000284.1:0-8833 GCA_045615165.1 Eubacteriales bacterium
GTTGCGCTCGATACAGGGGATCTGAACCAAGCCGCAGACGGGATCGCAGGTAAGTCCAAGATGATGCTCCATTGCGACTTCGGCGGCGTATTCGATCTGATCAATACCCATTTCAAAGAGCTCGCAAAGGGCGGCAGACGCCATTGAGCAAGCCGTTCCGACCTCTGCCTGACATCCGCACTCCGCACCGCTTATCGATGCGTTCGTTTTAACGAGGTTACCGATAAGACCCGCAACCGCGAGCGCCTTATAGATCTGCTTATCCGAGAATCCGTGCTTTTCCTGCATATATTTGAGGACCGAGGGCAATACCGCGCACGCTCCGCAGGTGGGTGCGGTAACTATCGTTCCGTTATCGGCGTTCTGCTCACTTACCGCGTATGCATACGCGCAGACGAGGCGGTTTTCACGCGTTACCTGGCTCTCGTCGATGTGGCGCTGATTATAAAGATACTGCGCCTTTCTCTCAACTCCGAGTCCGCCCGGAAGTATTCCCGAGGTTGTGAGTCCCTCGTGGATGGCGTTAGTCATGGTCTGCCATACCTTAGAGAGAAATTCGTATATTCCCTCTCCCTCCTTCATAACGACGAAATCGGAAAGGCGGATTCCCTGCTTTTTGCAGTATTCGCTGATCTCGGCAAAGGTGGATTCGGAATATACCTCCTCTTTGAGTGAGGGCTCTTCTCCTTGGAATCTGATGTCACCGCCGCCAACGCTCATAACTCGCACGGGGTCGCTCTTAACTCCGTTTTTGATAACGAAGATATCCATCGTGTTCTCGTGGGGGAGGTCTCTGTCCTTTGAGTTGAATATGATGTTTACAGGCTTGCCTCCGGTAACGCTCTCGATCGCAACGTCGGTGCCGTGCCCTCTTCCCGTATCGGAAAGCGAGCCGTAAAGAATTACCTCAAACGAATCCGCATCGGGATTATTCTTAACGATCTTTGACATAGCCTTTGCGGGTCCCATCGTGTGACTGCTTGACGGTCCTTTGCCTATCTTATAAATGTCCTTTATGGATTTCATAAAATAAAACCAGCTTTCTTAAGTCTTTTTGATATATAATATGCGATAAATATTTTAACTATATCGGGAATAACGAACGGAATCACGCAAACGAGCATTGCGTAAGGTATATCGGCAAAACCGCCGAGATACACGAATGCGTACCAAACGCTTCCCATAAGGTATAGCGCGGCGAGTGATACGGCGACTCGGATTATAAAAAGCTTTCCCGTAAGGAATGAGAGAAGCCAATATATCACCGCGAGAAGAACGAACCCCCATATAAAGCCGCCCGTCGCATCAAGAAGGCGACCGACGCCGCCCGAAAATCCCGAAAAGACGGGAAGCCCCACAGCGCCGAGCGCGACGTAAAGAAGCACCGAAGCCGTGCCGCGCTTGCCGCCAAGCATAAAAAGCGAAAGGTATATACCAAGGGTTTGAAGCGTTATAACCACGGGTGATGGAATCGGAATCGCAATAAAGGAGCTCACCGCGATAAACGCGCTCATCAGTGCGACGAAGGTAAGGTCGCGAAGCTTTTTCGTTGAACGCATATCACTTTTCAAGATATTCTATAATAAGAAGATAGTTTCTCATTATATGGAACGGATCTTTTACGGGGAGCGCAACTATGCGGTTTTCGGGTGATCCGTCACGCGCTCTTATCTGAATCCACTCTCCCCTATCGTTCACGCGGTTGGGGAATGTGTTGAATGTGTACTCTTTAATTTTCGGATACCACGCGGCAATCTCCTCGTCAGCACCGAAAAGCAGGGTCGAATAAAGGGATTCGGAATGAACCCACCAAAGCTTTGAGCCGTTGTCATCGCTCGTCTTTTTCACCATCGGCTCTGTCGGATCGGGTATAGTTCCCTTAGGATCGCCGCCGTCCATATCGGCAAAGAGGCGAACTCCCGAAAACTCGGCATCCCAGCCGAGGCGGAGTGCGTTTTTAAGCACCTTGACCGTCTTTTCACGGCGAGCAGTGTCGGAAAATCTCTCCCACTCGGTCTCCATAAACCAGCAGTCCTCAATAGTGTGACCGGGGTTAACGTATCTTCCGATCTGGCTCTCGGTATCAAAGCTTCCGTCGATGCGCACCATTTCGTGAAGAATGTTATTCTCGTCGGTGAAGCTGTCGAGGGTGTCCTTTGCGTACTCGTATGCCTCGCGTGAGACCTTGTCCGCATCGGGATGGCAAAGGTCGGAAAGTGCGTCTGCAACGGTGCGCGCAGTGTTGGTAAGAATCATAGTTATACCGTGGGTGCGGTAGCCATTCGGCACGGGATAGGGATCGGTGCGGAAGTTGCCCGTCTCCACTCTTTTTTTCGTATGGTTATAAAGGTCGAGGGAGAATGCGAGCGCGTCGTAATCCTTTTTATAGGATGCGTATTCCGCAGTGCCGAGTATTGCAAAGCAATCGGCGTAAAAGCTCGCATCAAGAACTCCGCCCGAGAGCTTGTGATTACCCTCTCTGTCGGTTAGAAAGACGGAATTTCCGTTTTCAAGACGGGATTTTTCCATAAGAAATTCAGCCGTCTTATCAGCGAGGGCGGAAAGAAGCGAAAGCCGCTCCTCGGAGATCTCCGCTCTTTTTAAAATTCTCGAAAGAACCCAGAGCATTCTGCCCTGACTCCAAATATATTTATCTGTGGAAAGAAGCTTTTCACCGTCGTTGGAAAAGCAGGTGAAAACGCCGCCGAATTCAAGGTCGGGCGAGTATTTTTCCCAGAACGGAAGAACCTCGTCGTATAACTCTTTTTTATAGAATTCAAGCTCGCTCTTTTTATCAAGCATTCTTCACTACCTCAATTTCCGAAATGTTATAAAGCTTAAAAAGCTCTGCGGCTTCTTTTGAAATTACCTCACCCGAAACGGCGATCGGAATCGCAGGCGGGCAGGATACCGCCGCCCCTGCAAGCACTCTTCCAACCGAGTCGGAGACGTTAACGCGCTCCCTTTTTGCGAGTATCGCTTCTCTAACGCTCATCGCCCTCTCGGAGCATACGAGCGGACGTGCCTCGCATACGATAGCATCCCTGCGCATTACCGAGGAAAGCGACGCGATGAGCCTTTCAAGCTCGCCGTCGGTATTCTCGGGGGTGATCATCATAACGACGAATTCCTTGTCAAAAAATTCGACCTCGATCCCGTCAGCCTTAAGCTTTAAGGCGATATCCTCACCCGTGTAACCGAATCCAAGGGGGGAGAGGACGATTTTTAACGGCTCACCCTCGCGGATCTCGAAGCCGAGGGAGCATATTCTTTCCTTGACTCTTTTAACTCTTTCAATAGTTTTTGAAAGTCTTTCCTTATATCCGCCATCAAGGTACGCGTTGCAAAGGTCGAGCGACTGCATTATGAGATACGAGGGGCTCGACGAGGCGAAAAGCGAAAGCATTCCCCTCGCATATTCAAGATACGCGGTATCTGCATCCTTGGATATATGGAGATACGCGCCCCCCGTAAGAACGGGAAGCGTTTTATGCGCCGAGTCACAGCACATATCCGCTCCGAGCGCTATCGGGTGAAGATTCTCCGAAAGGAATGAGAGATACGCACCGTGCGCGTTATCCACGAGAAGCGGAATATTATATTTTTTCGTCACCGCAGATATCTCCCGAACATCCGTTATATTACCGAGATAATCGGGGGTGGTTAAATATACTGCGTCGTATTTTCCGTTTGAGAGCTTCGCCTCAACCGCATCGGCGCTTGCGCGCGCATCGCAGAGGTGCTTTGCCCCGTCGGGATATATCCACTCGATATCGAAATCAAGCAGAGCCGCCGCGTGCAAAAAGGACTTATGCGCGGCACGGGATGCAAGTATTTTCGCATCCTTCTTTCCGAGGACGGCAAGCGCAAGCATCGCCTTGATCGCAAGGGTAGAGCCCTCCGTCGAATAAAAGGTGTGCGCCGTACCGAAAAGGGCGGTCGCGTTATTCTCGCTCTCGGCAATTATTCCGTCGGGTGCGAAAAGGTCGTCTGCACCGAGGAATTCGGTGATATCGAGCTTCTCAAATCCGAGAGGTCCGCGCCCCTTATGCCCCGGCATGTGAAGCCTTACCGAATCCGATTCGGCATAGCTCTTAACGAAGTCGTATATCGGGGTTTTCATATTATTCTTCATTCTCTGCTTCGGCTACCTTGATCATAACCGCGCATTCGATTCTCTTCTTGAAGAGCTCGCATCCGTAGCGATAAACGCCGCCGATCGAACCCGTCGCGTGATAGGAGTTTGCGGCACAACCGCCCGAGCAATAGAGCTTCGCCCAGCAATCGCGGCATTCCTCGCGCGCATACGCATTGCAGGAGCGGAATTCATCCTGCACGGCGGTGTTGGTTATACCGTCCCAAATGTTACCGAGGCTGTATTTCTCATCGCCGACGAACTGGTGACAGGGATAAAGCTCACCCCACGGGGTAACCGAAACGTATTCCGTGCCCGAGCCGCAACCCGTTATGCGCTTATAGATGCAAGGTCCGTTCTTAAGGTCGAGCATATAGTGATAGAACGTAAAGCCTCTTCCCTCTTTCTTTCTCTTGATCATCTCGCTTGCAAGTATCTCATACTGCTCGAAGAGCTTCGGAAGATCCTCTTCCGTGAGGGCGTAGGGGTCTCCGGGAGGGCAAACGACCGGCTCCATCGAAAGCTCGGTAAAGCCAAGGTCAGCCATATGTAATATATCGCTCGTGAAATCCAAGTTGTTATGAGTGTAAGTTCCGCGCACGTAGTAGTTTTCACCGTTTCTCGAATCAACGAGGCGCTTGAAGAGGGGAACGATCTTGTCGTAGCTTCCCCTGCCCTGATAGTCCTTGCGGAAGTGGTCGTGAACTTCCTTTCTGCCGTCAAGGCTTAAAACCACGTTCGACATCTCTTTGTTAAGGAACTCGATAACCTCGTCGTCGATGAGCATACCGTTGGTCGTAAGGGTGAAGCGGAAGTTCTTGTTATGCTCCTTTTCAATACTGCGGGCATACAGAACGAGCTTCTTTACAACGTCCCAGTTCATAAGGGGCTCGCCGCCGAAGAAGTCAACCTCAAGGTTTCTTCTCGTTCCCGATTTTTCAACAAGGAAATCAAATGCGCGCTTACCAACCTCGTAGCTCATTATAGCGCGCTCACCCTGGTATTTACCCTGGCTTGCAAAGCAATACGAGCAGTTGAGATTGCAGGTGTGCGCAACGTGAAGGCACATCGCCTTTATAACGTTCGAATTATTCTTATAGCTATACGCAAGCTTTTCAAACTTATCGACCGAGAAGAGCTTTCCCGCCTCCTCAAGCTCGCGTATATCGCTTATGCAGTCGAGTATATCCTCACGCGTAACGTCCTCGCGATCGCCGTACTTTTCGAGCATCGCAGAGACGATCTCTTCCTCCGACGAATTTTTATAAGCCGCGATAACGTCGTAGGCAACCTCGTCAACCGCGTGGACAGAGCCGCTCGCAGTGTCGAGAACTATATTATAGCCGTTTAATTTATACTGGTGTACCATATTACCTCGTTAAAGTTGAAATTTCAATATAACAATAAACGCTGCCGCAGAACTCGGCAGCGTTTATATCAGAACGAATTACTTATTCTGATTTTCGCATTGCTGATTTGCAACGCCGCAAGAGGTCTTGCATGCAGACTGGCAAGAGGTCTGGCACTCGCCGCAACCGCCGGTAGCAACAGTCTTTGCAATATCCTTGGTTTCGATAGTCTTAATTCTCTTCATAATTCTTTCCTCCATTTGCCAAAAGGCAAAAGTATTTTTGACGAGATTATTATAACACACCGCCCGAATATTGTCAATAGATTTATTTTTATTTTTCTTTTATTTTATATTTATCCGTTGACAAGCACCGATTTTTTTGCTATAATCTACTTATGAAAATCAGAAAACAAAAAGGAGCCGTAGTAATGAATAAGATGCAAATCATGCTTTCAAACGTTCAGGACGTTCGTGAATTCGTTAACATCGTTATTATGATCGATTATGACGTAGATCTCGCTCAGGGCAGATACCTTATCGACGCAAAGTCAATAATGGGCATTTTCGCGCTTGACCTTCTTGCGCCTATCACTGTTATCGCGCATACCGAGTATGCCGACGAATTCTTCGCAAAGCTTGCAAAGTTCGCAGTGAAGTAATTAATTAAAGCGAAAAGCCTTCTCGACCGAGAAGGCTTTTTTGTTTGATATCAAACGATATAAGTCATCAATTCCTCTGCAATACCGACTGCCATCTCGGCAAATTTATCGCGGAGAGAGAACGGAATCGTGTTTACGTGAAGCTCGTAATTGAAGAGCCCCTCGTAGCCCGCGAGTGCAAGACCGTGCATCGCATCCTTCCAGTCGATATTTCCGTAAAGGGGCGGAAGATGATCGTCGTCAATTCCCTTGTTGTCGTTCACGTGGAGAAGCTTAACTCGTGAGCCAAGATACGCAAGCGCCTCTGACTGACGGAATCCCGCAAGATTTGCGTGTCCGAAATCCCAGCATACGCCAACTCCGAGCTTGTCAACGACCGAGCAAAGCTCATCAGGCTCTTGACAGAAGCGGTGATAGGGATATATCTGTGGCACGGGGCGCATATTTTCAACGACGATATGAACGCCGACACGCTCCGCGTGCTCAACGAAGGGCGCAATATGGTTTACGACCGACTCAAATTCGTCCTTTTCGCTATACTGCTTTCTCTTCAGGGTGGTGGTGTTTGGATGAACTACGGCGTACTTCGCGCCAAGCATTGCCGCCGCATCGATTCCGTTGTGAACCTTTATATTAAACTCGGGAATAAGACTCGGATCAAGGGCGATCTTTCCGCTGAACGGAAGATGGCAGACCTCGTATTTTATTCCGAACTCATCGGATGCAGAAAGTGCGCATTCAACGTACCTTTCCCAGCCCTCGTCGGTGATATTCGGAATGCAGAACGCAAAGTCGAGCGCGTCAAATCCCTTTCTCTTTGCAAATTCCGCGCTTGAGCGTATGTAGTCGAAAAGGTTGTCCTTCGTTGTCGGTTGAAGATTTATACTGGTTGATAAGCGATGTGATCTCATAGCGTTCTCCTATTTTTTATTTAATTATAGCACTCTTTTCGGAATTTATCAAGAGAAATTGTTCAGCCGATATCCGCCTTTTTCTGAGTCTTTTTAAAAGCGATTTCAATACCGGAGTATTATATCGCAAAACGATCGTGGGCAAAATATTCAATAAAAGATTGACGATTGCAACCGGAAGCGCGATCGTGATTCCGCACGGATAGCTTAAGGTAAGCATTGCAAAAAATCCTATTGGATAGGAAAGGCGGTGAGTCAGAACGCCCTTATTGCATTCGATAATAAATTTCTCGATATAATCGGGGTTAGTCGGCTCTTTTAATTCCCTTTTGCTGAAGCCGCCGAGCCCGCCAAGCTCCCATACCTTATCCTTCCAGAATCTGACTCCGAGCCTTCTATATACCGCTCTTTCTGTTTTTGTAACGTGATAAAGGCGGTTATCAGCGCCGAACCATTTATCCGGCATCTTATTTATGACGATCGCTATCGTTCCGTCAAGAGCGAACTGAAGCGCCACGCAAAAGACCACAGCGATCACAACGTAATACCACGAAGCAGCGCCGAAAATAATATTCAACGCCGAGATCATGAGCATTGATATTCCTATAATCGAAAGATAAAGCTTCATTTTTCACCGTAAACGAGGGGCGTTTTGTAAAAGTCCTCGTAGACCTTGACCCATGCCTCGTAATTTGCCCTTCTCATCGCTTCCTTTGCCTCTGCATTTGAAAGCGAGGGATCGGGATAAACAGCGGGAAGAATATGGATCGTGTACTCCTGGACGAAGAATCCGTCTCCGTCAATTACGTCGCTGTCCTCCATAGTTATGAATATCGGCACTATCGGAGCATTATTTCTCACCGCAAGGCTGAACGCGCCGTCCTGCATGGGCTTCGGCTTCTTGTAATTCCACCACATACTCTGCTCGGGATAGATAAGTATCGTCTCACCTCTGCCGATGAGAGTGCGTACCGCGTGAAGGAATTTTCTCGTCGTTGCAACCTGACTCGAGAGGGGGAGCGTGTTACAATGACGCATAAAAAGTCCGAAGGGCTTCGGCGGATTCGTATAATTGCCCTCTCTTATTACCTTGTAAAGCATTTTGCCCTTCATATGATCGCGAAGGGATATCCAGACAGCGTAATTATCGCAAACGCTGAAATGATTGCAGGTGACTATTCTGCCACCCTCGACCGCGTTAAAGTTCTCTATTCCGCGTATCTCCTTTATGATAAGCTGACGGTTTTTGATCATCTTGTCAAAGAAGCGCGCGCCTGCAATATTGGCGATCTTGTTTTTTATTTTATTCAGAAGCTTTTCGTTGAGGTAATCTACCTTATCGGGCATAAGCGGATAGGTTTCGGGGTCATCCTCAACGTCAAGATGCCAAAGCTCCTGCCTTTCAAGCTGTGCAATTCGTCTTTGAAGCTCCAACTTATGTTCTGACTTTTCCATACGTTTTACCTCATCCTCTGCAAAGCCTTTTTGAAAACGTTTCTTCCGATCCTGCGATTTGTAATGCGTGAACGAGTATCTCGCGTGCGGTTGCTTCCTTCACCGCCTTCTCGGCATCGCCGAAGTTAGCCCGGCAAAGGCGGATCTGCTCGTAGAATGGCGAACCCTTCGCGTAATTCCAGAAATACTCTCCGTCCATTACGTCGTCATACTGCCACGGCTTCTTATAAAGCGCGTAGTGAACGATATTCTTCTCACCCTCACAGGGGATGGGCATTGGCTCTTTATTCCATCCGTTTGGAAGAACGTGGATCCTTCCGAG
>JAZLEH010000285.1:0-20241 GCA_045615165.1 Eubacteriales bacterium
GCGAACATGCCATCGCTCTTGCAGTCAAGAAGTCGCCGCTGTGCGACACTCTCGTGTGCGCTCCGGGCAACCCGGGCATGGCTAACCTCGGCAAGTGCGTGCCGGTGGATGTAGCCGACCCGAAGGCTATCGCCGACCTCGCCGTGGCAGAGCATATCGACCTCGCGGTCATTGATATAATGATGCCCGGCATCGACGGTTACGAGCTCACGGAGATGATACGTGAATTTAACGCCGACCTCCCTATACTTATGGTATCTGCAAAGCAGCTCCCAAATGACAGAAAGCGCGGATTCCTCGCGGGTATTGACGACTATATGTCTAAGCCCATCGACCCAGATGAATTTTTGCTTCATATAAAAGCGCTCCTCAGACGTTTTAAGATCGTAAACGAGAGAAAGATCGTTATCGGCGACGTTGTGCTTGACTACGATTCGTATACCGTAACCAGAGGCGACGAGGTACACGAGCTTCCGCAAAAGGAGTTTCAGCTTCTTTACAAGCTCCTCTCCTACCCCGGCAAAATATTCACGAGAATCCAGCTGATGGACGAGATATGGGGCGTAGACTGCGAAACCGCGCCGGAAACCGTCACCGTCCATATCGGAAGAATCAGAAAAAGATTCGAGAATTTTGACGAATTCGAAATTGAAAATCTTCGCGGTCTCGGCTATAAGGCGGTCAAAAAGGTATGAAGAATAAATTAGCTCCCACAGGGCGAGTCAACACCGCCTTCATAATCGGAACGGCGATCATTCTTCTTATCACGCTTGCGGTAACCTCGATACTCGAGGCAATGTTTATAAAGATCAACCTCAGCGTTATCATTTCGGATGGCGCGTGGTACAGATTCGTTATCTTCTCATCCACAAGCACCGTAATCGGTCTCGCTCTCGCGCTTATCCTAAGTAAGATCATTTTCAAGCCGCTTAACACTATCGCCAAGGGCATGGAGGATCTTGCAAACGGTGACTTCACTACCCGCATCGACCTCGGTAAATACGACGGTCTTAAGCCCCTCACAAACAGCTTCAACCTGCTTGCAGAGGAGCTTCAGAAAACGGAGATCTTGAGAAGCGATTTTGTAAACGACTTCTCCCACGAGATAAAGACCCCTATCGTTTCGATAAGCGGACTTATCCCCCTCCTTAAATCAAACAACCTCAGTGAAGAAAAGCGAATGCAGTATCTTCAGGTTATGGAGGAGGAGACCAATCGCCTCGCTCAGATGACCTCAAACGCGCTCTATCTTTCGAAGATCGAATCCCAAGGAATCCTCACCGATAAATCACGATTCAATATCTCCGAGCAGATTCGCGATTCCGTCCTTCTGCTTGAAAGAAAGTGGACGAAAAAGGATCTCATCCCCAATCTTGATTTTGACGAGCACACCGTCCTTGCAAACGAGGATATGCTTAAGCAGGTCTGGGTAAATATCCTCGATAACGCTATCAAATTTGCCGATCACGGCTCTGAATTCTCGGTAATTATTGAAAACAACGACGGATTACTCACTATATCAATCACAAACTGCGGTCCTGAGATCCCGGAAGGTGAAAGATCTGCGATATTTGAAAAATTTTATCAATGCGATAAATCTAGATCGTCCGACGGTAACGGAATCGGTCTTTCGATAGTAAAGCATATTATTTCATTGCATAACGGAAATATTTCCGTCGACTGTAATGACGGAAAAACCTCGTTTATAGTAACTCTCCCATCAAATCAATCGGAGGCGCTCTGAAATGAAAAGAAGATTAGTTGTAACGATACTCGTAATCCTTATGGCAATGACTGCCGCGCTCTACGTCCTTGACGTCACTCTCGGCGGTAACGGTCCGGTTGCCAACGTATTACCCACTTTTGTTATAATTCTTATACTTGCCGCGTGCCTTATGCACGCAGTGATCTTCCCTAAAAGAAGCATAATCTATATCAAGCTTAAATATACCCGCGAGCTTAAGGATGCATTTAACGATTCCCCCGATGCAAAGAAGGAATTGATCGAAGCCGTCCGCTCCTTTGATAAGAAGGATTATGAATCAGCGGCAAAGCAGCTTATGCCTATCAAAAAGCTTGCGAAGACCGACGCCGACCATAAGGCAGTCGGAATATTCCTCGGCTATTCCCTGACCGAGATCGGTCTCTATGACGAGGCAATATTCACCTACGAGGAGCTGATAAGAAAAGGCATCGCAACCTCGACCGTTTACTCTAACCTCGGTAACGTACACGCGTCCCGCGATGAGATAAGCGCCGCAGTTGAATGCTTTGAAAACGCGATCGAGATCAACCCATCCGACAGATACGCTCGCCACAATCTTGCAAAGCTCTATTTCGACCAGAAAAATTACGAGAAGTCAATAGAATACGCAAGCTCCGCTCTTGAGATCAATAAGAAGACCTATCAGTCGGCAACCCTCCTCGCCGCAATCTACACGATACTCGGCGATAACGAAAAGGCTTCAGAATACGGTGATCTTGCGATTCAGGGCGGCGAATCAAGAAGCAACCTTTCCGAAGTCCTCTCGTTCTATGGTAACGCTGAGAATATCAATAAATAATTCATTATCCTAACATAACACGCTCGGAGATTCCTTAATGTCAGACAAGAAAACGAAAAGCTACAGCGTTCCCTCGAGAAAGCAGCCTGTATTCAAGATTTTCAAGAAAATAGTGCATCCCTTTTTCAGGGCTAAGATAATAAAGCTTGCGGACGAAATCCCCGAAAGGTCGATCATCGTCTCCAACCATTCGGCAAAAAGCGGCCCTATGGCTCTCGAGCTTAACTACCCCAGCTTCAACGTGAAATGGGGCGCACACGAAATGCTCGGCAACTATAAATCGAGGTATAAGTACCTTCGCGACGTTTTTTACATACAGAAGCAGCAAAAGAATAAATTCATCGCGACGATCAAGGCGGCCTTCGAAGCCGTATTCTCAAAGTATATCTATAAGGGAATGAAGATCCTCCCCACCTATCCCGATATGAGAATAAGACGCACGATAAAGGACAGTATAAAGGTTCTTGAGTCAAACGCGTCCGTGCTTGTATTCCCCGAAAATTCGGGGAAGGGGTATTTTGACGAGCTTACCGCCGTCTTCCCCGGATTCGTTCTTCTCGCCGAAAGGTATTTTAAAAAATTCGGTGAGGACGTTCCCGTAGTCCCCGTTTATTATGGCAAAAAGCATAAGAAGATCGTGATCGGAAAGCCCCTCTACGTTCAGAAGCTTATGAGCGAGGGACTCGACCGTCAGGGTGTTGCTGACAAATTTAAGGATGAGATCAACGCTCTTTATCACACTTATTTTACAACCCAAAAATGCGATTTCGCCTGAAATCGCATTTTTTATATTTCACCCTTATCAAACGGCGGTATGAAGGATTCGCTCGCCGTGCCGAGCTCCTGCGTGAATCCGTTTGTAACGCCAAGCCTCTCCGCATAATCAACAAGCTCGCCGTATTCCTCCTTCGTGACGCGTCTGTTAAGGGGTGAGGTCATATCCGGCATCGGCGTATATTGGTTCATAAGGCTTAAATATATATCGTCTCCGTAGGCTTCGTAAAGATATTTCACAATAAGCTTCGCCTCTGCCACGTGAGATGGGAGAAGAAGAACCCGCGCTATAACGCCCGACCTCATCAAGCCGCCATCGTCGATCACGGGCATTGGACACTGACGCACCATCTCGGCAATAGCAGCTCTTGACACCTCGGGATAATCGGGTGCTTTCGAAAGCAGTCCTGCGGTCTTTCCAAGATAATATTTCATATCGGGAAGATAGATATCTACAAGCCCCGAAAGCTCTCGTATAGCCTCCACGGTGTCGTATGACGAGGTGTTATATACTATCGGTATAGAAATCCCCTTATTTTTGGCGAGGATTATCGCATCTCTGACCGACGGCATAAAATGCGTGGGAGTAACGAAATTGATATTATGCGCTCCCTCCGACTCAAGCCTCAGCATAACGTCGGATATCATATCCGGCGTAAGCCCTTTACCAACCGCCGAGCGAGAAATCTCTCTGTTCTGACAGTATACGCAGGCAAGCGAGCATCCCGAGAAGAATATCGTTCCCGAGCCTCGATTGCCGGATATCACCGGCTCTTCCCAATAATGAAGCGCCGCTCTTGCAACCATCGGAAGATTGCCGCTTTTACAATATCCAATTTGACCGTTATTGCGGTTTACGCCGCATTTTCTCGCGCAGAAGAGACAATTATCATACGAAAGACTCATTTCGGATTCTCCATGGCAAAATCAGGTTGACAAAAATGTTTTTCTATGTTAAACTAAGTGTAATAAATAAAACGAGGTTTTAATTATGAGCGATAAAAGACGCGAATACATAAGCTGGGACGATTATTTTATGGGAGTTGCCCTCCTTGCGGCTGAGAGATCAAAAGACCCTAATACGCAGGTCGGCGCTTGTATCGTAGACGATCAGAACAGAATCCTTTCAACCGGATATAACGGCTTCCCTCTTGGATGCTCCGATGATGAATTCCCCTGGGGCAGAGATGGTGAAAGCGTTGATACGAAATACCCCTACGTCGTTCACGCAGAGCTTAACGCAATTCTTAATACTCGCGGAAAGTCCCTTTCCGGTTCAAGGCTTTACGTTGCCCTCTTCCCCTGCAACGAGTGCGCGAAGGCAATAATTCAGTCGGGCATCAAGGAGGTCATCTACCTCTCCGATAAATATAAGGACGCCCCCCTTACCAAGGCTTCAAGAAAAATGCTTGAGACCGCGGGAGTGAAGCTTACGAAGAGCAAGCCCACCCGCGCTGAGATCGTTCTTAAGCTTTATACGAAGGATTAAAATATCCCTCGATCTCGTCAAGCGACGAAGCAAACGAGCCCTGTATCATATTCGGCTTACCGCCTCCTCTTCCGAGGAGGCTTTTATTTATTTCCTTCGACTCTTGGCGAAGATCAACGCTGTTTGAGGAGATAACGTACTTGTATTCTCCGTCCTTGCCCGAAAGAACGACGAGAATTCCCGATACCTTCTCGGTTGCGATATTCGCAAATCCGATCATTTCATCCATTCCACCGCTTACGGTGATAATCGCGTTGCCGTCAACATTCGGCATATCGGACGCCTTCTTCAAAACGATTTCCTTACGATACGCAGAATATTCGTTTTTAAGCTCCGAAATATCCGATTGAAGCTTCAACACACCCGCAACGATCTCACCCTTCGGGAGCGAGAGCGCCTCGGAGATCGCCTGCGCGTTTCTGTATAATTCGGCAAATGCGCGCATTGCGCGTCTTCCCACTGCGATAAATATTCTCGTTCCACCGCGAATCTTTGCAAAATCGAGTATTTTTATTGCGCCTATTTCGCCTGTATAATTAACGTGCGGAGCGCAGCAGGCGCAGGAGTCGAACTTACCTATTTTGACTATTCGCACGTTTTCCGTAAGATCAAGCTTTGATCTGTAATCCATATTGCGAAGCTCCTCCTCCGTCGGGAACTCAGCCGTTATCTCAACGTTTGCATACACGACCTCGTTTGCAAGCTCCTCAACTCTGTCAAGCTCTGCTCTCGTAAGCGGCTTTGAAACATCCATCGTGACGACGTCCGCGCCGAGATGGAATCCAACGTTATCAAGCCCGTAAAGCTTGTTGATTATTCCCGAGAGTATATGCTCGCCGGAGTGAGCCTGCATCTTCTCAAATCTCTCGTTAAAGTCAAGCTTACAGAACACCTCTGCGCCGACTTCGATCGCAGATTCGGTATAATGGTGGATAACTCCGTCCTTTTCCTTTACCTCAAGCACCTTAACGCCGTTTATTATTCCCGTGTCACAATACTGACCACCCTCCTCGGGGAAGAATGCAGTCTTATCCAGCACGATATCGTACCTTCCGTCGCACTCCACGGAGGATTCAACCTTAGCGACGAACTCCTTCATATACGAATCTTTATAATAAAGCTTTTCAGTCATTGTAATTCTCCTTTTCAAATAACGACCACGGATATTGATCGGTGTCGGGTTTTATTTTTACGTCTGTGCGCTTGCCGAGCATCTCAAATCCGAGCCTTCTTGCAAAAAGCGCCGGCGTCTTCGCCTTATTATCGTGAGAGCCGTATTTTCCGTCTCCTGCGAGCGGAAGCCCGCGAGAAGCGAATTGTACTCTTATCTGATGAAAACGCCCCGTATGAAGCTTAATTTTGACGAGAGTGCGCCTTCCGCGCTCCGTATCACAGCAAGCGAGTGAAATATACTCAAGCGAGGCGGGCTTTGCCCCCTTGCGACCACTCGCAACGACGAACGCCTTTCCCTTTGCCGCGTCCTTGAATATAAAATCTGACATCTCACCGCCGGGAGCATCCCCCTCGACTACGGCGAGATATTCCTTTTCCATTCCCTTACCGCCAACGAGCGACGAAAGCTCCGCGGCGCTTTTCTTATTCCTTGCAAAAACAACGAGCCCCGAAACGACTCGGTCAAGTCTGTGAACGAGCCACAAGGCGTCGCTTTCGCCGAGCGACCTTAAAAGCCCTGCCGTAATCGTCATTGCATCGGTGTCACCGCTCGTGTCCGACTGTGTCGGTATTCCCGACGGCTTATATATAATAACGATATCCGAAGTCTTCGATATTATATCGATCATATCCACCTCATATTGCTGAAAAGGGGGCGCTTTAATTGCACCCCCTCAGTTTTTATCATCTCTTGTTTCTTCTCTTCTTTGAAAGGTCCGGCGCAATCTTTATCAAGGTTACGATAACAGGACCGAGGAACAGGTTGAACAAAAGCTCAAACAGGAAGTTTCCGCCCGCAAGTCCGAGTATCATATAAGTTCCCGCAGATGCGTATCCTGCGCCTGCCGCCCATTCGGTGATCGTATCCATAAAGAACACAAGGCAACCGAGAAGGAATATACCGGTATTAACGATCGGACAGACGATAGCCGAGGAAATGACCGCGGCATAGTTATTCCACTTATCTACGATCTTATAAACCAATCCCGAAATAAGACCCGCAAGAGTACCCTTAACGATGACGGTAACGATCGTGCCGAAGGGATCGATCGTGAGAAACGCCGCCGCATCTCCCGAGGCGAGAACGATAACTCCAAATATAAATCCAAGCCAGCCTCCTGCTATAGGACCGCAGATTGCCGCTCCGACAACGATGGGAACAAGAACAAGTGAAATTGAGAAAGTTCCGAATCTGATAAAGCTACCCGCAAATTGAAGAACGACGACGAGCGCCGTAAGCATTGCAAGATAGGTCAATTTTCTTATATCAAGGCTGTTTTTCATAGTCATTTCAATCTCCTCTCAATAATTGATGCATTTATTATAGCACTAATTATTTTATTTTTCAAGATATTATGACAAAATACTTATTTCTTTTCCCTTTTCTTCACCGTTATAACTCTTATCGCCTCTCCTCCGCTTAGGGCTATCATTTTCACGGCGACCAGGCTGAAATCGTTTGCATAGACCTTAAGGGGCTTGTCTATCATCCCTCTCGCAAGAACCTTTATATACGCCGTGTCATACGGCACGAGGCTCATTTCCTTAAGCTTGTTCACGTCCACGCACTCCCCCTCCGAAAAGCTTTCGCTCAGGGTATCAACGTTGATGACTCTTTTCTTGTTGCCGGCAGTCTCAATAATAACGTCCTCCCTGTGCAAAAGATCCTTCGCAAGCGAATCACTTATAAGGTCGTCCGCGCGCGATGCTCCGACTCCGAGTCCCCCGATCTCGCCACTCACGCCATCCTCATCTATTTCACTCTCGGTATTTTGCTCACATTCATCGGAGTGTATCGGAGAAAGTCTGCATTTGATCATTGAAATATAGGCTGAAACACTCTTTCGTCTCTTTACCGTAACGATTATAACAAATATAAGCAAAAGAATAATGAATATAGCTGTAAAGAGTGTAAAAGCTCCGTTTTCGGACAAACCCTTATGTCTGATGATCCGTCCCGCAATAACCGTAACGGCGTAATTTGGATTTCCCGATTCGGCGCTCACCTCATCACCGCAGTAATTAATCTTTAATTTAAGATCGTCATCGTAATATACGACGCCATCGACTATCTCATAGGTCGCCTCATCTCGCTTTGAAAGAAGGTATTTATGCACGTCGGATATTTTTACGGTCACATTCGCCGGAAGTATACGATAGGTAAGATCTGCGTATGCCCCGCCTCCCACAAGCTCGTAATTTAAAATATCCGCAAGCCTTACCGTAACGGAATATTCCCCCACCTCCCGTTCTTCCATACATTCCACGATCAAGGGATAGCTCTCCTCTACGTCCGGCGATTGCATTTCACCGTTATATACGAGATTTGGAATGATAGGGATATCAACTGTTTTTTTCTTTATCTCATACCGATATTCGTCAATGATCGGAGCATTATAATTCCACTCGTCGAAGCTAAGCCTCACCCCTGCAAAATACACGCCTGCATCTTTAGCCGATTCACCGTAATATTCGATGACGCAAACCCCATCGGGAAGCCCCGTGATACACACCGAGTGCATATTTCCGTCATATATAAATTCCGACTCGCTCCATCTTATATTGCTAAGGTCGTAGTCCTTTTTTATGACCTCGATCTCGCATTCAATTGAAAACTCACCGTACCTTATTTCCACCGTATCGTCACCGTATCTGAATCCATCTCCGAGAGGATATATAACCTTGGCTTCACTAAGCGGGATCACCGATACGCTGCCGTTATTATTTATTAGCGTTATGATAATATCCGACTCCGAAAGGTTATCAAACGCAACGAAGCCCGTCTTATTCAGCGTAGCGGTCATTTTAATCGGAATAACGGCTATTATTTCAAACGGCACGCGATCCCCCTCGATGGCATTGTAGTTCTCGTTACCATCCGTCACCGCCGAAACGTAATATCTACCCGGCTCGCTCGGAATGAATCCCAGCGCCTCCCCTGTCGGGCTTTGATAATAAAGGAATCTTACCTCACCTCCAAGGCACTCGGCGCTCGGCTCTATTCCCTCTCCTTGATATATATCGCTTATTCTAATCTCTTCCGTCCAGTAATTATCTGCCTTCAGGATTTCAAATCCGAATTCCGCGTTTATTACGCAATAATTTTCGTCGTTTGAGATCGCCCTTGCAATATATACACCTGCGTTCGTTGCGTCCGAGAGGACGGTCACCTCGCACTCCTCGGCGATAGCGATCGGGGATTGCCTTTTCGCGTTATATACGAGCCTTGCGCTTATCCACTCAACCGTAACGCCCCTCGGAGTTATTTTAACGATGCGTGATATTGCTTCGGGCGCGTTATAATTTTTGCTTTCCGTATAAAAGCTTATTTTAACTAAAGCTCCCTCTCCGTTTGCGTTTATCTCGCCGACGGAACAGCTGAATTCAAGCATTGAACCATCCTTGCCATACGGCATCTCGCCAATGAACGCGGGATACTTCATCTCCCCGTCGTACTCGTATTCCGAATCAAGGAACTCAAAGCAGGAAATATCGTAATCAGCCTTTCTTATTTCCCAGCGGCATATAAGCTCGGGCGGTGGATTGTAATTCCGCTCGTCGTATGAAAGAGTTGCCTTCGCCGTATATACGCCAGCCTCTGTTGCGCGATTATCAGCGTAGCCTATAACGGAAACGCCGCTCGGCAATCCTATGGCGTACACGCTCGTCTCCTCGCCGTTATATACCCTATTAGTCCCTATCCATTCAACCGCCGATAAGTCATAATCCGCTTTATTTATAACGAATTCTCCGACATTTCCGATCAATCGGTAGTTTTGATCGGCGTAATACGCCGCTACGGTATACTCCCCCGCAAGAGAATAAGCTCTGCCAACCGTGATTAGAGTTTTCCTTCCGAAGGCGTCGTATATATACGCCGTCGGTGTTTTCGCCGTGCCGTCGTAAACGAATTCGGTGTTTTCAAAAATCACCTCTGCGTCGCGCGGCGTTATTATAAGCGTCCTCTCTATCGTGGCCGGAATCTCATAGTCGCGGCTCTTAGTCAAAAAGCGCATCGCGACCTTGTATTCGCCGGAATCGACGCCACCTCCGACGATCTCACACTCAAGAGCTATCCCGTCATATCCCACGGGGAGTTGCCCCGTATACGGTATCGTATTAAATTCTCCGTTATATACCACGGAAAGATCGCAAAGCTCGATCCCCGATATATCGTATTCCGCCTTATGAACGGTTATTGGGATTGGCAGGGATATGCCCATATACGAGATAATGACGGTATTGTCTCCGTAATGAAGCTCGCTTCCGGATGCGTAGCCGATCACAAGCTCATCAAGCGCGATAAGCTCCTTTCTGCCGCTGTTAAAAGTAAGGTATATCTCAGCCCCCTCCGGGTCAAATCGGTCAAAGGCTGTATAATCAAGCCGCTTCGGCATGGATGCTATTCCAAGCCCTATCGCCCGCTCCTCCGATATTTCGAATCTCTCGGGCGATGACGTCAGTCCGTAATAATTTTTCGTCTCTCCGACTACGGCGATGCAATAATATATCCCCGCCTCACGCGGCGGCGCGCTTTCGTACTCACCGTCCTCAGTGCTTGAATATAAATACTCCACCTCACCGAATTTTGCCGCGGCGTACGGCTCGGGCGAAAGGAGCTTATAGGTATCCTTGACCGATAAATACTCGGTCCACTCGTTTTGTGCCCTCGTTATTTCAAATATCGCGTACGCAACGCTGCCGCCCCCCTCGAAGGCGTAATTATCCCCATCATTCAGCTCAAGCCTTATCGGATACTCACCCGCATCTATACCGCCGCCAACCGTTACGGTATATAGCTTATTTGAATATATATCAGCTGCCCGCACCTCTCCGTTATATTCCTTTGAAGCTATTATCGGAATTTTAACCACTCCCGGGGTTATATTCACCTCGACGGAAGCCGTTCTGACGATTACGCGGTCCTTCCCGTAGGCAAAGGTTATCTCACATTCGTATACTCCGCTGTCCGATACCGCCTTGACTCCGATGCCCGCCCCTCCGTCGGTTATCCTCTCACCGTTTTTATACCAGACGAATCCAAGCGTTGCATCGTTGATCAGCGGGTGGCTTATATTTTCTATCGAAAGCCTCCGCTCCGCGCCGTCGTAAGTAAATCCAAGCGACGAGACGGTGAAGCTCGGCGGCGTTAATCCGTACCTTGCGTAAAGATCCATATCGCCCGACGCCGTTTTTGCATAATCGTATTGCTCGCCCTCCTCGGATGATGCCCAATATAAAAAATCGTATCCGAGGATTTCGGGCGGCGTCTTGTTTTCGATCGTATCGCCGTAAAGCAGATATTCGCTCGCCACCTCGCGCTCGCCTACGAAATATCCTATACGAAACGGCATATATACCGCGCCGAAATTCTCCTCATCAACCCTCTCGTGATAATCAAAATACGAAATCTCTGCCAAAGCGCCGCTATTATCAAAAATCCGGATTCCCGAAAGAGATTCCCGACTCGCACCGTAAAAAACGGGTGTAATATATCCCTTTTTGAAATTCCCCGAATATCTAACGATGCACTCACCCGAAAAAGCCGCGCCACCGCGTGAGAGGCGTATTACCCGCTCGGTGAATATATCCTCGTTAACACCCCGCACGACGCAGCTTCCGATAAGGAAGAGTGACGCGCTGCTTTCGATAGCAGCGCCACCGCCGGATTCAAGCTCGCCGCCGTAAATATAAGCGCACCCCTCCGTGAGCTTTAACGCCGCGCCCGTCGAGCTGATCACAAAGCCGCTATTCATAACGAAGCTTGCAGACGACGAGTGATCAAGCAAAACCGCGTCTCCCTCCGACTCGATAACCGAATCCGAGAAAATGAGATCTCCGTCCTTGACTCTTATATGCGAGCTATCGCAAAGTCGGATAGATATTCCATCCGCATAAGCTTGTCCGCCGCCAATCGAAAGCGTCGCGCCTCCGTTGAGCGTGAGGCATCCACTAATAATATAATCACCGCTAAGAGTGACGCTCTCCGGAAGAGATAGGTCCTCAAAGCTTAGTGAGATCCTGCCGCCGAGCGAATTAAGATGAAGGAATACCGATCGCGCGTCCGCAAAGCTCTTGACAGGGATGGGCGATCCATCCTGATAAATCGATAAAATATATCCCTCGTCGTATGATTCGAGCATATATTCCCGAGTGGCATTCTCCTCTGCCCTCGCACCCGACGAAATTAAAAGAATCGCGAAAATAACTCCTAAGGCAACCTTGATTATCCTTTTCATATAAAGCTCCATTTCCATTAATTACCATTATTTTATCATTGTATTTTTTGAATTTCAAGGAATACGAGCGTTAAGATAACCCAAAATTACGACCCTCCCCCACCACCTTCGCCGATATAACAAATTTTACCCGAAAAAACGAAAAAAAGCGCCGAAGCGCTTTTTCGTTGTTGATTATTTTTCTTTATAATAAAGCAAGCAATGGCAATACCCCTCGAAGTCCTTATCCTTTATCTGATCGCGGAATTCCTTGCACATGCATTTGAAATCCTCAGTCCTCTCAAGGCGGCAGGGGCAGTATCCGCCGGTCCTCTCAAGTCCTGCCTTGACGGTTTCTACGATTTCCTTATTTTCGTTAAGTCTTATTTTCATGCCCGCCTCACAAATTCTCGCGTATAAGCGCGGAAAGCTTATCCTTCGGAACGAGCCCGACAGAGAAATCAAGGAAGGTGTTGTTCTTCACAAGCGCGATAAACGGAATCGACTGAACCTTAAAGAGCCTTGCAATATCCGGATCGTTATCAACGTTCACCTTGCAGAACTTTGCCTCGGGTATCTCACCTTCAAGCGCCTCGATTGCGGGCGCAAGCATCTTGCAAGGACCGCACCAATCCGCATAAAGATCTATAACGACGAGTCTGTCAGACTCCTCTACCTCACTTTTAAAATTATCCTTCGTTACTATAAGCATAATAAAAATCCTTTTTTATTTTATTCTACCACAAATATTTCTCTATGTCCATAAAATTTAAATTTTTTATTAAATATATTGATATTTTTTCGAAAATGCTATATTATATTTTTGAAAGGACATGAAGCTATGAATGATTTCAGAACCAATTTGACCGTTGATATACACGATGTCGACTTTAACGGAGTTGCAAGGACGAGCGCGCTTATGAAGTATATTCAGAATGCGGCGCAAACCCAGCTTACAGTTAACGGAAAGTCGTATGACACACTCAAAAAAAGCAACAAAGCATTTATATTAAGCCGTATGACGATGGAATTCACCGAAGCGGTGAGAGCGTACGAGCCGCTGACCGCCATAACCTTCCCTTGTAATAGTCGCGGCTTCAGTTTTATCCGTTGCTATAAGCTTGAGCGAGACGGTGTAACGATCGGCCGTGCAATATCCGCATGGGCGCTCGTTGACGTTGAAAGTCGCGCCCTCATCCGAGTTAACGATTTCGACCTCGGACTTGATACCTACGATCCCATCGATATGCCCCTTTCGAGGATAGTTATACCGAAGAATATCGAGAAGGTCGGCGAATACACCGTAACCTACGGCGACACCGATCAAAACGCGCACATGAATAACACGCGATACCCCGATATGTATTCAAATTTCCTCCCCCTCAAGGATAAAAGGATCGAGACGATTACGATAAGCTATATGAACGAAGCCCCCGCCGGAGACACTCTCAGCGTCGAGCGCGCCGAATCCGACGGAATCTATTATTTCCGCACCGTTCGCTCCGACGGAAAGGTAAATAGCGAAGCCGAAATAAAGCTCGTCGATATCGTATAATTGAATTGCGTTTATTGTTTAAAAGCATTCATTTATTCAAATAACGGTAAATTACCGATAATATTTCGGTCATTTTCAACTTATTTCGCCAATTCTATTCATTTTCAAAGCCGCATTTAACCGCGGCTTTTTGTTATTCCTTGGCAAAATAGATCAATTTATGCAATATATCGCGCCTCGTCAAATTTTTCAGCGTTAATTTATCGCGTCTTTTGTGCGACGGCGAGATGCAATTTGTGATAGAATATTCGGGAAGTTCATATAACGGAGTATCTAATGCGTAAGGAAAAAACTATTGAAACGAAAATAAGAAGCGACGAGGTCACAAAGGATGCAATAACCTATAAATACGCGCTCGTAATGCGTGAAAGCGCAAGAGTCGCAAGCTTCCGTCTGCCGCTCTATTCAATATCGGTCGAAATGAGGCGTGACGGTGAGGTAATATCCTTCGCCGAAGCTAACGAAATATTTGCCGACGTCGGTAAGGCGATCGCATTTTACGAAAGGATGGTTAAATATCTTGCGACGCCGATCGACCTTCCTTACGTTATTGAGGATGAGCTTATATTATAGTATTGACTTTTTCTATTTTGCGATTATAATATTATTGAGCGTTTCTTATCAAACGAAGCTGAAATAATCAAATTCGATCACGACTTATCGCTCAATTGCAATCATCCGAGGTAAATATGCTTAAAAACGAACGCCATCGCGAAATTATGGATTATCTTAAAAAGCACAGCTTTGCAACCGTTGCCACCCTCGCAACGAATCTTTACGCAAGCCATCCTACTATCCGCAGGGATCTTACGATACTTGAAGAAGAGGGCTACGTAAAAAGATGCCACGGCGGCGCAATGATCCTTGACGGAAATACTAAGCCTCCCGTCTATTTCAGGCGCGAGCAAAACGCCGCTGAGAAATTAAATATGTGCAAGGTTGCCGCCACTCTTATTTCGGACGGTGACACGGTATTTCTTGACGCGTCGACCTCGGTATATCACCTCGCCGACTTTATTGATAAGGACCGCGAGCTTACCGTAATCACAAACGGCTTGCCTATCGCGACGCGCCTTGCCGACACGGGCGTTAAGGTGTATTCAACAGGCGGCAGACTCCTTAAGGAATCCCTCGCGTTCGTCGGAATTTCTGCCGAAAGCTCCGCCTCGGCTTACAACGCCGATCTTCTCTTCTTCTCGGTTGCATCCCTTTCGCTTGACGGCACTCTCTCCGACTGGTCTGAGGATGAGGCAATGCTCCGCGTTGCGATGTCAAAAAATTCAAAAAAGCGAGTCCTGCTTTGCGATGCATCAAAGCTCGGCACAGCATCTACCTTTAAGCTCTTCGCCCTCTCGGGCGTTGAATTTCTCGTAACGGACAAGCGCTTGCCCGAGGATCTTAAATCAAAATATAATATGACCGAGATCGAATCCTCCCCCGCATTCTTATATTCAATATCGAAAAAGAATTGATCCGTATAAAAAGGTCGAAGAAGCTTAAAGCTCTTCGACCTCTATTTTATTTTCCGATGAAACGAGCTGCCTTGCCCAGGTTCCGCGCTTAAGTATTATAAGTCCCGGAATAAGCTTTATTATCTCTATTCCCTGACAAATGAAATATAGCCAATTGATCGAAATATCCGTAAGATACGCAAGCGAAAGCGAGAGCGGCACGACCACGGTCCACATAATTCCGCAGTCCATCATAAAGGTTAAAAATACTCTTCCGCCCGTGCGGATAACGAAATACGCTGAGAAAGCGAACGAAACGAACGGAATAAACGCGGCAGAAATCAAGGTCATATAGGTTGAAAGTGCGCGCACCGAGCTCGTAGTGTCGTATATAAGCGGGAAAACGGGTGCGACCGCCGCCATTATAACGCCGGAGCAAACAGCCGCGAATATAGAGAATGTGAGCATCTTCGTTGCCGTGTCCTTCGCATCCTCGATATCTCCTGCGCCGAGCTTTTCACCAACTACGATCGCAATCGACGAGCCGAGCGCCATATATACCACGTTGATAAGGTTGATTATGACCGTCGCGATATTTATCGCCGCAACCGCGTCAAGTCCGCGCGTCGAATAGCACTGATTTCTGAGGGTCATCGATACCGACCAGAGAAATTCGTTTGCCATAAGCGGAAGTCCGCGTATGATAATTCCACGAACGAGATTTGCGGGGATCTTAAACGAGCGGTAAGCACCGATTATAAACTCGTATTTATTCTTGTTCTTATGAGTTACGAAAACGATGAAGAAAAGCTCGAGGAATCTTGAAATAACGGTAGCAATCGCCGCTCCCCGAACGCCCATATCGAGTCCGAATATAAATAGAATATTAAGAAGGAAATTACCTGCGAGCGCAATAATGCTTGCATACATCGGAAGCTTGGTTTCCTCCGTCTCGCGCAGGGTTGATGCGTATACCTGCGTTACTGCATACGGGATCATTCCGATAACGAATATGCGAAGATATCGCTTTCCCTCGCTGAGCGTCAGTGCGGAGTTAAGCGACTCGCCCTCTGCCCCTTGGTGAATAAAGCTCATTATAAGCTCGTCGTCAAATAAGAGGAGAGCGGCTATTGCAAGCACCGCAAGCACGAGATTTATTAAAAACTTAAATCGGAAAGTGCTTCGAACGCCCTTTGTGTCTCCAAGCCCGTAATATTGTGCGGTGAATATACCTCCGGCAGATACCGCTCCGAAAACTATAAGATTAAATATAAAAACGAATTGGTTGACAATCGAAACGCCCGACATCGATTCCGTGCCGAGCGATCCAACCATTACGTTATCAAGCAGGTTTACGAGGTTCGTGATCCCGTTTTGCACCATTATCGGAATCGAGATCGCGAGTATCCTCGAATAAAACCTTTTATCGCCTATTAACTTTTTTGAAATCATATTTTCCTCATGAAAGTAATGCGAGAAGTCCGTCCTCGTCAATTATCGTAACGCCGAGCGCCTGCGCCTTGGTGAGCTTTGAGCCTGCCTCTTCGCCCGCGACGACGTAGGAGGTCTTCTTTGAAACGGAGGACGAAACCTTACCGCCGTATTTCTTTATAAGCTCCCCTGCCTCATCCCTCGTCATCGTGGGAAGCGTTCCCGTAAGCACGAATGTAAGGCCCGCGAGAGTCTCCTTTTTCGGTTCAGCCGTTGAATTGCAATTAACTCCAAGCTCCTTAAGCTTCTCGCAGATCATTCTGTTATTCTCATCAGCGAAGAAGTCAACGAGCGCCCTTGCGGTTATTTCGCCGATATCGTCTATTTTTGAGTAATCCTCAACGGTTGCCGCGATGCAGGCGTCAAGAGTTCTCATCCTTCCGGCGATCTCCTCTGCGGCTACCTCTCCGACCTGGCGCACGCCGAGCGCGTAAAGAAGCTTTTCAAGACCTCTTCCCTTAGATTCCTCGATGGCTGACACGAGATTCTCGGCGCTCTTGCGTCCCATTCTCTCAAGCCCCTCTATATCCTCTACGCGAAGTGTATAAAGGTCTGTTATGCCGGAGATCTTGCCCGAATCGAGAAGAAGCTCAACCACCTGCGGTCCGAGTCCGTCGATATTCATTGCGCCCTTAGACGCGAAATGCACGATTCCGCGCGCATTCTGTGCAGGGCAAGTAGGGTTAATGCATCTTATAGCCGTACCCTCACCCGCCTCGTCGCGTATTACGGGATGATTGCAGGATGGGCAAACGGTCGGCATCTCAAACTCGATCTCCGAGCCGTCGCGCTCCGACTTAACGCTCTCAAGTATTTCGGGAATGATCTCTCCCGCCTTGCGAACTATAACGGTGTCGCCGATCCTAATATCTCTTTCTTTTATAAAGTTGAGGTTATGAAGCGTAGCTCTTGAAACCGTCGTTCCCGCAAGTCTTACCGGCGCAAGGTTTGCAGTAGGGGTAAGAACGCCCGTTCTTCCCACCTGTATATCTATTGAAATAAGCTTAGTTTTCTTCTCCTCAGGGGGATATTTATAAGCAACCGCCCACTTAGGCGTGCTCGTTCCCTCACCGACGGTGACTCTGCTTTCAAGATCATTTACCTTTATAACCGCGCCGTCCATATCGTACGGAAGCTCGGGACGAGCCTCGCCAAGGTATTCAACGTGCTTTGCAACCGCGTCAAATCCCGTAAGCGCCCTTCTGTCCGAAAGGACGGTGAAGCCAAGCTCCGCGAGCCTGTCAAGCGTTTCGGAATGCTTTTTGCATTCCCTCTTATCAAGATAGAGGTCGCCCTCCTGAAGATTGAACACGAATATATCGAGCCTTCTCGCCGCGGCGACCTTGGGGTCAAGCTGGCGAAGCGAGCCTGCGGCGGCGTTTCTCGGGTTCGCAAAAAGTGCAAGCCCCTCCGCCTCTCTCTCAGCGTTAAGCTCGTTGAATACCGCACGCGGCATATACACCTCGCCCCTTACGTTAAGGTAAGGAAGCGGCTCTCTGAGCTTTAAGGGGATCGATCTTATCGTGCGGAGGTTTTCGGTAACGTCCTCACCTACGATACCGTCGCCGCGCGTCGCGCCCTTAACGAACACTCCGTCCTTATAAACGAGTGAAACCGAAAGACCGTCTATCTTCGGCTCGACCGAGTATTCCGTCTCCTCACCGAGGATATCGTTCGTCTTATCAACGAAGTCGCGAAGCTCGTCGTAAGAGAAAACGTCGGTAAGGCTTCCCATACGGACGGTATGCGTGAATTTTTCAAATTTATCAAGCGCTCTTCCGCCGACTCTTTTCGTAGGTGAATCGGGCGCGTCAAGCTCGGGAAACTCCGCTTCAAGGTTAACAAGCTCCCTGAACATAGCGTCGTACTCATAGTCGGATATCTCGGGCGCGTCGTTTTCATAATAGAGGCGCGAATTATATTCTATCGTCGCTCTCAGCTCTTCGATTCTCTTCTTTGCTTCTTCTTTTAACATAAACGGCTCCGTTTAAATAATTATTAAGTATATTTTAGCATTTTTATAAGCTTTTGTCAATCTTGAATTATCGATGTTTTTATAATTCATTTTTGGGTTGAATATCCCCCGTTTTCGCCTTGAAATGATTTTAAATTCCATATTGACATTCACGATTTTTATAGTATAATTAAATTGTACTTTTTCTAGTACAATCTTAAAATTTCGGGATAAAAATATGAAGAAGAAAATTACTGACCAAATCAGATATTGGTCGTTTATCAACCTCGGAATCCTGCTGATGTCCGTGGGAATCTATTTCTTTAAAACGACGAACAACTTCGCAACCGGCGGCGTCAGCGGCCTTTCGGTCATACTCGTCGGTATATACAGCGGCATCTCACAGGCGACCTATATGATGCTTATCAACATCTTTCTTCTTATCGTCGGTGTAATGATCCTCGGCAAAAAGTGCGGTATCCTCACGATATACTGCTCCCTCGTCCTGTCACTTGAGACCTGGCTTTTCGAGCATTTTATTCCGCTTGATTCTCCCCTCACCGTCTATCCCCTGCTTGAGCTTGTTTACGCGGTGCTTCTCACCGGAATCGGAAGCGCCATCGTATTCAAATGCAACGCATCTACGGGCGGCACGGATATCGTAGCCCTCGTTCTTAAAAAATACACCAGCCTTAACGTTGGTCAGGCGCTTTTGCTCTCCGACTTTATAATCGCCTCCTCAACCTTTATAATATTCGACGTTAAGACGGGATTATTCTCTCTTCTCGGTCTTTTCGCGAAGGTATTCGTCGTCGACGATATTCTCGACTCGATCAATATGTGCAAATCCTTCACTATAATAACGACGAAGCCCGATGAGATCGACGAGTATATTATGACCGAATTAAAGCACGGCGCAACCACATACAAGGCAAACGGCGCGTATACAGGTGAAGAAAGAACGGTTATAATCACCGTATGCAGAAGAAGCGAGGCAATACGCCTTCGCAAGAAGGTAAAGGAGATCGATCCCCATTCGTTTATGATAATTTCGAAAACGAGCGAAATAATGGGTAAAGGCTTCCGCGATAACACGAACTGATTTTAATAAGCAATATGAAAAGGGCGGCTCAGACGAGCCGCCCTTTTCTCCCAATCAAGTTATGCGTTCTATTTTGTTATTTTATTATTTAAGCATATATTCCTTTGCCGACATAGCAAAAGCCTTAAGCGCAAGCGCGCAGCGGAATGCTCTGACCGCTTCTGTTTTCGCAGTGTTATTACTGTTATACGCCCATGCGCTCTCTTCTTCGTTGTAAGTATAAATATTGTATTTCGAGTTAACGTTATAGATATACGCGTCAAACGAATAAGTTCCCGAGCAAACCTTCTCGCCGTTAACGGTGAGGGTGATCTCAAAGGTCTCGTTTAAGTTGTACGGCTTCATCGTGTTATCAATGAGATAAAGATACGTGCCGTTAAATTCGTTTGGCGTTCCGCTTGAGGTAAGCATTTCCATCTCGTGCGTTACGGTGAGTCCGGAAACGAGATTTCCGCTTTCAAGCTCGCCTA
>JAZLEH010000286.1:0-10535 GCA_045615165.1 Eubacteriales bacterium
TGCGCGTTTAACGGTCTTTTCGATTTCTATACTCTCCGTAAGCTTAAGGGCTATTATCCCTTCCTTTGGTACGGTATGTTCTACGACCTTGAATGCGAGGTTAGATCCGAAGCTGATCCAGATGATATTTACACCCTTTCCGGAATCGACAAGGACGGAAAGACGCTGACCGTAGTTTCCTATTATATAAACGATGACGAGGCGGCTGACAAGGAAATCAGCATCGATTTCGGCAAGGAAGGTAAGTACGAGGTTTATTACCTCGATAACGATCACGACCCGAATAAGGCAGAGATCGTAGAAAAGCTTGAATTTAAGCTTCCTAGATGCGCGTCTATTCTTATTAAGGAAATATAAAATGAAAAGAGGTCGGATTTCCGACCTCTTTTGCATTATTTTGAAAATCTTTTAGCATATCCGCATTTTCTGCAGAGCGATTCTGTTGCGCGGCGACGGGTGAATCCGTCGTATATAGCTTTTGCGCGCGGCGAGGAGATTATATCGTAAAGCTCGGATGAAAAGAGATTGCCGAGCGCAAGATTTGCGTCCGAATCAAGACAGCAGGGAACAACCGTTCCGTCAACGAGTATTCCAATTTGGTCGCGCAGTCCGTAACAGAAAAGATCTGCATCGGGATCGGATTCGGGTAAAGCGGGATCTGGCCACGCAAACCTATCCCCCCATTCAAGAAATATCTTATCGGCGATGCGCTGACTGCTTCCACCGCGAATATCTACCCACTCATCGGGAAACGATTTGTGAAGATAAGCTAGTATTTCGGAGTTGTCAGCGCCAGAGCCGAGATTCCAAAGTCTGAGCGCGACGTAAGCGCCTTGCTTCGCCGCAGATTTCGCAAATGAAATGCAGGAGTCAAGATACCCCTCGGAAGAGAAAGCGGCGTTTGCCTCCGGTGCATGGAGCGAGATACTGACCTTATATGGAAGAGATTCAAGAAGCTTTTCTTCGACTTTGCTTAGAAGTGAGCCGTTGGTTGTTATTGCCGGCAAGAAGCCTTTGCTTTTTGCCTTTTCTATAAATTCGGGGAGAAGCGGGTGCAGGGTTGGCTCACCCATCAAGTGAAAGTATAAGTATTTTGCCTTGCCCTCGATTTTTGAAATGAGGACGTCAAATTCCTCTTCGGTTATGAGCTTTTTCGTTCTTGTTGTTTTATGGCAAAACGTGCAATCAAGATTGCAAACATTCGTAATTTCGAGATATATCTTGTTTAGCACGAGCTCATCCTTTCTTTTGTTGTTTTGATGAATATATTTTAGCATAAATCGGCGCGCATATCAAGACTTATTGAATAAATAAGAATAAATGCTTTACAAACGAAGTTCGGTGTGATATAATTGCTATAATAAATTTTATGGGGGCGACTTATGAGTAAAGTACCATATAAATTCTTTTGGAGCTGGGATCATAGCACCAACTGGTGCTTACATACGCTTGGCGCGCAAAACTGTGGTGTTGCAAATGCTTATGCTAAGCCGGGCGAATCCTTTTTCAACGATTATAAAAGAGTTGTTGACTTCTGCGCGGAGCATAATATTCAGGCTGTCGGAATCGTCGGACTTCTCAGGGATAAGCACGGCGGAGTTACCGAGGCTCGCAGACTTTGCGATTATGCAAGAAGCCGCGGAGTCAGAATATATATAATTGCGGGACTTTACGCTTACGGCGGTATATATTATGAGGGCGACCACAAATATTCGATGAATAGATTCTTCAAGGAGCATCCCGAGACGATCGGCGTTGATTCAAACGGTAAACCGCTTCTCGTTGAATTTAAAGGGAAATACGGATACAGATTTGAGCCGCAGGGTTGCCCGACAAATCCAATGCTGAACGATTACGTTTTAGAGTCGCTCGATTGGCTCTTTTGCGAGATTCCCGAGCTTGGCGGAATACAAATGGAATCGGGAGATAGCGGAGTTTGTCAATGTAAAAGATGTCGAGCGCGCCGAGCAGGGGAAGAGAGTCAAATTTCTGTTTCGGATATGGCGGGAATATATCCTGCTGCGGCAGACGTCGTTTTGGGAAGATCGCCCGATGCGCTCGTCATTTGCGAAACTTATCATCATTTCCTTGATGATGCGTGCAAATTTTTTAATTCCTCGAAGCCGAATGCGGATCTTAAAAAACTTCTTAATATGCCCAAAAACGTTTTCTGGCAATGGAAATGCGATGCAAGACTTCGCGACGGTGATTGGACGGAAAATGACAGAATGCTTGAATCTATGCGTGGGTTTAATCACGTTATGCGCGCACACTCAGGAACACAGTGGTGGGGTGGCCGCGCTACGTTTGCAGTTGAGAAGATCAGAAAGCAGTGTTACCTAAGCTATAAATCGGGTATAAACGGAGTTTCGATATTTGGTGAAAACGCTCCGTTCCACACGAACGCCGAATTTAACTATCTTGCGCTCGAGTATTTTGCCGATCATCCTACGGCATCGATAAAGGATTATATCCGCGACGTCATGGCAGAAAGGCTCGGCGGTGTCGCACAAGCGGAATTTTATTACGAGATCGCAGGACTTAACGACGACGTTGATAAGATACCGAATGCCGTTTCAAAAGTTTCAAAAATAACGTCCGAAATCAAGGAATACGAAACGCTTCGCAGATGGCAGTATATCGCATCATATCTTAACGGATATTATTGGGAGGCTAAAGCAGGGGATAACAAGCTCGCATTTAAGGATTCGGATAAAATAGGGGATATTTAATTTACATTATGGAATATATTATTTCACAGATCCTTGGCGGAATCGTGTTCGTCTTCGTTTTTCTTTCAATGCAGACGAAAAACATCACTCTCGTGATGATTTGCCAGATTGGTTGCAATGCGCTCGGAATGGCAAGTTACGTTCTTTTGGACGGATTTTCGGGGGCGGCAATTTATATGGTTGCAACGCTTCAGTCGATAATTTACTTCATTATACGACGGTATAATATTAAAGAGCCGGTATGGCTTCGTGTAGTTATGATATCGGCGTATATTGTTTGCTCTGCGGTTGCGATCAGAGGTGCGATTGACGTTATACCTATGATTGCGGCAGTGCTTTGCGCACTTGGAATTTCGCAGAAAAAGCCAACTAATTATCGTGTTATTATGCTTTTGAACGGTGTAACCTGGAGCGTATACGATATATTCATAGGAGCGAATACGATGCTCGCAAGTCATATTTTTACTTTCGGCGCGGCCCTTCTTGGAATAATCCGACTTGATATTTTGAAAAAAGAAGAAAAGTAAATAAGAATACGCCATAGGGATATTCCGAGTGGCGTATTTCTAATATATCAATATAGTTAAAATTATAGTCAATATAATGGTTGATTTTTCTTCTGTTTTAGAGTAGAATATAATCAAGAAATGAAAATATAGGAGATCTATATGAAAAAAGTCACGATGCTTAAAATAGAGGAGCTTACAACCGAGCAAAAGCTTGGAATGCTTGACGCACTGTTCCTCTCGCCTGCTTATCCCGATGAGGATAAGGAATATGCATTCGAACTTATTCGCCGCCGCTCCCTTGGCGCGATATGGATTCAAGTGAGCATGCCCGGCGCGATCGAGCTTGTTAAAAAGGTTCGTTCGATCGCTGATTACCCCATAATTATTATGACCGATGCGGAATCGGGAATAGGTGAATATAAGATAGGTAACGTGAATGCTATCGGATGCACGGGAAACGAGGATTATGCGTACGCATTCGGTAAGGCGCTCGGAATAACGGCAAGGGATATCGGATATAACGTCGTTTGCAGTCCGATCATAGATTCAAGATCTAACGGATCGCCACGCCAATTCGGAAGCGATATTCACGAGGTTGCAAGGCTTGGTGCGGCTGTGGCGCACGGAATGCAGGATGGCGGCATTCTTACGGTTGCAAAGCATTATCCGAGCGGTGAAAATCCGAAAAATATTGATTCCCACATGGCGGAGGGCTACTCTGAGCAAACGCGCGAGGAGCTTATTGAAGCAGGACTTTATCCGTATCGCAAGCTTATGGAAAAGGGACTTATTGACGGTATTATGACGGGGCATCACAGATTCGTTAATATTGACGATGCTCACCCGGCAAGTCTTTCAAAGCCCGTTATAGATATAATCAAGGAGCTTGGATTTAAGGGATTCTTTATTACCGACTCACTCGGAATGAGGGGCGTCAGGGCTAGGTTTGGCAAGGCTGAATCAAACGGACTGGCAATTCGTGCCGGAAATGATCTCACCCTTTCCTGCAAGCCGGAGATGAAGTTTAAGCACGAGGCGATAATCTCCTGCTACGAGCAAGGAATATTTGACGAGGCAAGGCTTAACGAGGCGGTGTCAAAGGTTCTTGAGGTGCAGGCAAAGACGATGCGCGATCCGAAATTCACCGAGCTTACACCCGACGAGATAGCCATGGCAAAAACGATAGATATTGCCGCAATATATGCAAAGACGGATGTTGGATTGACTGCATCCCTCCCGCGTGATAAAAAGCATCTTTTCGCTCTTATGACGAGAAACGAAAACGCAATCGGCATTGACGGTAAGGTCGAGGTGGATACCTTCTCAAGCTCGTGGCAAAATACGGGCGCAATAACCGAGAAGATACTTGAATGCTTCCCGAATTCGTCCGTCGTTGCATTCCACCAGTTCCCGAATAGCGTTCAGATGTGCAAGATCCTTTCCGACTCGGTTGACTATGACGACGTTGTGTTTATAACCTTTGCAGAGACTATCGCATATACCGGTCCTGAGCATCTGACCAGAAGAGCGGAGGCGCTTATCAACGCCGCGCAAAGCACGGGCAGGGTAGCTGCACTTATTCATTACGGTAATCCCTGTGTTCTTGAAAATCTCGTTCACATTCCGCGCGTTATAATCGGCGGTCTTTCCGAGAGGTCAAATATCGGATGCATCGACGTAGTAGCCGGAAATACAGAGGCAAAGGGCGTCCTAACCTACAAGGCAATAATAAACTAAAAAACAAAGAATCCCGCAATTCGATTGAATTGCGGGATTTAAGTTCATTGAAGGAGCTTTTCTTTTTCAAGCCTTGCCCCCTCCTTAATTCCCAGCTTGCGCCAGAGATATATAAGGTTGAACGCTTGTATCGTGATGGTGATCGTCCAAGCGATTACGTAAGCGACGAAAAGACCCGTGATCGTATGGAATCTCGGCAGGGGAACTATAACGAGAACCCAGAAGACTCGCGCGGAAAGACCGATAAGGCTTGCGACCATTGATTTTATCGTTCTTCCGAATGCCTTCAGAACGCCGGAGCAAACGTCCATAACGCCGCAGAGGAAATAGGTTGAGAGCATTACCTTGAATATCTCGGTAACGGCGTCGATTATTGCCTCCTTGTTGGGGTTGGCAGAATCAATGTATAGCATCGCCAAAGGCGTGCCGAGGAGAATTTCTGTATAAGATACGATAAGACCGACGACCGTTACCTGAATAAGTCCGAAGAGAAGCACCTTGTTAAGGCGCAGATAGTTTCTTGCACCGTAATTCTGTCCGATATAGGTTATCGTCGTTTGCGAGAATGCAGACATGACCGCATCCGTTATAGCGGAGATGCCGAATGCGATCGCCTTTGCTTCGACGACGTTCGGAGGGAACGTGTTGACCGCGCTTGCGATCAACATGGTTGAAAGGTTGAAGAGTGCCGTTTGTATCGCCATAGGGATACCGATGCGCAGAACTCTTTTGACAACCCAACCGAAGATGCGGATTTTTCTCAGGGAAAGCGAATAGTCTTCTCCTTTTCGCTTGATAAGGATATAGGTTACCGTTGCTGCAGAAGCATACTGTGATACTACGGTTGCGATAGCAACGCCGTCAACAGACATATCGAAGAAAATTACGAGGACGAGGTTGAGAAGAACGTTAAGAAGTCCCGTTGCCGAGAGAATATAGAGCGAAGTTTTTGAGTCGCCGGAAGCGCGTAATATCGATGCTCCGAAATTATATACGGCAACCGCGGGGATTCCCGCACAGATTATGTAGGCGTAAAGAGTTGCGTTTTCAAGATACGCGTCCTGAGTTCCCATCGCGATAAGCACGGGACGGCTCACGGCAAATCCGATGAGCATTACGACGATACCGCATATAGCGGAGAAGGCAAGCGATCCGTGGACCGCCTCGAATACGCCCTTTTTATCTCTTGCGCCAGAAAGCTGTGCAATAACTACTCCCGACGCAACCGAGAGTGTAATAAGAATATTCGTCATAAAGTTTGTCAGCGAGCCTGCGCATCCAATTGCACCGAGCGCGTTGAAATCACCCGAAAATTTGCCGACTATTATACTGTCAGCCATATTATAGAAGACCTGAAGAATGCCGGATATAATGAGCGGAATCGCAAATTTAAGCATCGGCAGGAAAAGCGGACCTTCGGTTATATTTGATTTGTTTTTTACCATAATACTCCTCCGATAGAGGTTGTTTATTACATTATAGCATATATTAAATATTTTTTAAAGTATACTTTCAATTTTTATTGATATATGTTATAATTATTTTGATCAAGCCTTTTTGGAGATGAAATTCATAGAATAGAGTGAATAAGTAACTGATAGATAATTACAGATAACTTGTTTTAAAGGTGCAATATGATAAACGATTTGATTCTTAAGGACACGACGAAAGACGAGTGGGCTGCTATACGCGAAAGGATAAAAGCCAGGATAACCGAAAATCTCGGAATCGGCCCTGAACCGTATCTCCCAAAAGAAGCGAAATTTAACGAGATCGAAAGATATAATAAGCACGGCTTTGAGCATATAAAAATCAAATACCGCGTATTTTCGGACGAGTGGGCGTATGCCGTCATCGTCTTGCCGAAAAGCATTAAAGAAGTGGGCAAGGCTCGTGCAATTTTGACTCTGCACGGCACGAACGGCGTTAAGGGCAAATACGGAATGATGAGCCCCGAAACTGCGCCCAAACGCGCTTATGCGCTTGAGCTTGCGGAGCGCGGATTCGTTACGATCTCTCCCGATCAATTCGGTTTTGGCGAGGCTATGGAATGTGAGAGCGAGAAGGCAAGGCTTGAAAACTTCTATACCGATTATCCCGAATGGTCGCTTACGGGAAGAAGACTTCTCGGACATATAAGAGCGGTTGACGTGCTAGATTCGCTTGATTACGTAATTAAGGGCGGATACGGAGTTATGGGAAATTCGCTCGGTGGTCAGGCGGCGCTTTACCTTGCCGGAATAGATGAACGAATCGGAGCTTCAGTCGTTTCAACCGGAATTTCACCCTTTGCAACTAATGCGTACCGTCTTACGCATACGGAGCTTCCTCTACATCCGCACGAGGCGAAAATGCTTGAAAAGAACGGAAAATCTCCGTGGGAGCTTAATGAAATGATCGGTCTTTGCGCTCCGCGCGCGGCAATGTTTATTGAGCCGTTCAATGATCCGTATAACCCATATTCATCGGCTTCTATTGATTGCGTAAGGAGCGCGCACAAGGTTTATTCGCTCCTAAACGCCCCTGAAAGGCTATCACTCCATTTGCACGGCGACGGTCACGATACCGTAACCGAGGTTCGCGATATGGCGTATAGTTGGTTAGAGAAGTTCCTAAAAAATATTTAAAAGGCGGTTTTTATGCTTAGAACAAAAATAGTGTCTTCGCAGATCAAGGCGTTTGTAGACGATAAAATTGATAAATTTTCTCCTCTCACCCGTATTTCGGCACTAGCGGGCGAGAAGCTTTCGATACAGCTGCTTTATGTTGACGAGGGAGAGGATCTGCTCCCATTGCGCCCATAGCGAGGACGAAATGCTTCGTGTGCGCGAGCGTATCAATAGAATGATTTCTGAAGGATTGAAATAAACCCGGAGGGTGGTGTTTAAGTGTGAAAATATCGCCCGGTTTATCAAAAACACAATACAGTTATTGAAATTTACGATAAACACTTACATATAAAACTGAAAAGGTGATAATGCAAAGACACGAGCTTACGATATAAGTATAATAAAGGTGTACTAATCTAGAACGGAGTGATTCCTATGGTAGATTCAAACAAAAATACTGTGAAAAAGCTTACAGAAGGTATATTCCATATTCAGACGGAAGGGAAGTATGCGGGGATGCTTTCTCGCTACGGGCTACTAAACGATAACGTAGTCGGAACTTACGCGGAATCTTCTGTTGAAATTGCAGATAATAACGTTATTTTACACGGATCAAAAAGGGACGTTTTCGTTAAGATAACGAGAATGAGCAAGACCGGATATCGACTTGATATTCCGCTCACAGAGCGCGAGCGTCTTTTCGGACTCGGTGATGCAAACAGAGATAACGTAATGATACGCGGAAAAACTATCGGTGTTTGGGTATGTAACGTTATTTCCTACGGTCCTCTTCCGATCGTTCTTTCAAGCGACGGTTGGGCTATACTCGTCAACAGTACGTACAGACAGAAATTTGACCTCGGTGATAGCGATAAAAATATGATGAGCATTTACGTTGCAGAGGGCGCACCAGATTTCTATCTTTTTACGGCTAATTCGCTCAAGGGAACTCTCAGCGCGCTTACCGACGTTACGGGAAGACCGTCTATGTTGCCCTCATTTGCTTACGGATTAACTTTTGTAGAGAATGAAAAGCTCACCGGAGCGGGCGAGCTTCTTGATGATATTAAGAAAATGCGTGACTCGGGGGTTCCTTGTGACATTTTCGGCCTTGAGCCCTCTTGGATGGAGACTTATTACGATTATTCAACCGAGAAAAAGTGGGATCCAAATCGATTCTATTTAAACTATTGGAGACCCGCTAATGATTCGAATATTGGAACGTTCTTTGCTCCGATGCGTTTTATGGGAATGCAGCTTTCTCTTTGGCTTTGTGAGGATTATGATCTCTTCTATGAGGAGGAGCGGCAGGCAGAAAACAATGAGAACGTCACTGATATTACGGATATGACTCCCGATGATGAGGCGTTTGAACGCTACATGGGCTTCCAGGATAAGCACCTTGTCGGTCGTGTAATGGATCTTAAAAAGCATACAAAGCCCGACGAGCCGTGGTTTGAGCACTTGAAAAAGTTTGTTGATAACGGTGCTGCGTGCTTTAAGCTGGATGGATCAAACCAGGTTCTTGAGCATCCGCAGCGCGCGTGGGCTGAGAAGTTCCTTGATAAAGAGGCACATAATATTTATCCCGTTATTTTGGCAAAGCAGATGTCGTTAGGTTTCAGAGAACACACGGACAGAAGAAGCATGATCTATTCGGCGGGCGGCTACGTCGGTATTCAGAAATACGCGGCTACCTGGGCGGGTGACACAGGCGGAGGAAAGGGCACTCTTGTTTCATGTATGAATTACGCAATGTGCGGTCATACAAACACATCCTGCGATATGGATACGTATAGCCCCGCTTCCATACATTACGGATTCCTTCAAAGCTGGTCGCAGGTCAACAGCTGGGCAAGTTATAGATATCCGTGGTATTACGAGAAGAAGATGTTTGAAATGTTTAAGAGCTATTCGCTCCTTCGTTCATCGCTATTCCCATATATTTATTCAACTGCGTATAAAGCGTATAAAACCGGTGTTCCGATTCTTCGTCCGCTTGTGCTAGCCTATGAGGATGACGTGCGTTTTGATGACGTTCAGAACGCGTATATGCTCGGTGATGATCTTTACGTCGGTGCTTTTGATATGAACCTTACTCTTCCTCAGGGAAAATGGGTTGATTATTTTACGGGCAAAGTTTACGAGGGCGATATTCACTATGAGATTCCCGAGGGGAAGGGGGGTGCATTATTTGCTAGGTCAGGCTCAATCATAGGTACGATGAAGCCACAGCTTTACATAAACGAGTGCGAGCATGAATACGTAATAAAGGTCTTCCCGGGCGGAGATGCTCGCTTTGAGCTTTATGAGGATGATGGTTTCTCACTTGGTTATGAGAACGGCGAGGGAGCAACCACTCTCTTTGAAATGAATAATAATACTGACGGATTCGACTTTACTGTCAATATGCGTGAGGGCTCGTTTGATGGCAGACCCGATAACGGTCATGATATTTTGAACAACTCTATTCCTAAGATCGACGGAATGAAGCCTGTAAGAGATATAGAGATCGAGATACATGATTCGAGGGTAAAATCGGTTATGATTGACGGGATTGACGTAGACCTTTCTCGTGATGGAGACGTATTGAGATTTATCGTTCCTGCAAAGCTTCATTCTGAAAAGAAGCTTGTTTATAAGGTGATTATTAATTCTTAAGCAGCGTCTTTGATACGCTCCTTGCCATTTTCAACTTTTTCACTTGAAAAACATTCTTAGAAACAAAAAATTGGACACATCACAGACGGAAATACGTTTATGATGTGTCCAAATTTTATTTATTGGATTTTACAAGTTCTAAAAGACCTAAAAGTCCCAAAAAGCCTTGAAAATCAATGAATTACTTGCAACCCTCTTCGATAGCAACAGCCACAGCAACAGTCATAAAAGCCTGCGGGTTGTTACCTGCGCTAGATAATCGACGCAGAGCGAGTCTGCAAGCTTGC
>JAZLEH010000287.1:0-8876 GCA_045615165.1 Eubacteriales bacterium
TTTCAAAAGGATCTGTGCAATACATTCCGAGGACGGTTACCTCCTTGCCTATTGCATGGAGGCGATCGGCAAGCTTCTTGAAGAATTTCTCCCATCTCCAAGAAACGAAGAGCGTCCACTCCTCACGAAGATTGCGCTTTATGTATTCGGATCTGAGTTTTTCTGAGGCTTCGGAATCGTCACCCATCGTTGCCATAACCTCGCTTGACAAGGGGTGCCCGAGATATGAAACGAACTGATCGACGAAATCGGTTGAAAACTCGAGGTCGCAAAGACCGTTCGAGCCTGCAGGACAGAATGCGTCGGCAAGGTGGATTCCGTCCATCCCGTAATCAACGAGAGTTTCGCACACTCTATCGATGAAGAAATCCTCGTAATAAGTTCCGTCCTTTAATCTTTTTAACGGAAAATATCCGTATGCGCGCTCAGCGGAAGCAGTTCCGTGACGCATAATTTCTTTATGCTCGTATATCCATTCCTGATGGAATGCGTTGCCGAGAGTTACTCCGAATATATCAGCATAGATCTTTACACCCTCTGCCTTAAGATTTTTTGCAAGTGTGCGAAGATCGTAATTCGTCCACGCCTGTCTTTCCCTCTCCGCGTTTCTCGGGATTCCCCAATATGCGCAGTTATCGGGCGGGAGAACGTATTCGGTCTCCATTCCTTTATGCTGATTGAAGAAATCGGGACTGCAAAGAAGAGCAAATATGCTGTCGGGCTTAAATCCGACCTGATTCAAAAATCTCTTGACGCCTCTATCCTCATCATTCTTATCGAATCCTATAAGATTCATCCAGATATTTACGCTTCCATTTTTCATAAAAACCTCCCAAAATGGTAAAAAACAAAGAATAATGCCTTAATGGTCGCTATTTTACATAACTAATTCATAAAGTTCGAGAAGCTCGTCGTCGATCTCGTTTTTGCGTTTGTCGATCTCTGCCGCTCTTACGTAATCAGTCGCCGCAGAGCCAAAAAGCTCCTCGTCAAGCTTTTCAAGCTCGCCTTCAAGCTCCTTGATCCTTTTCTCTGCGCGTTCCTTTTTCTTTTCAAGAGCGCGTCGCTCTGCATTTTCACGCTTCTTTTGCTCATAATCCTGCTTTGAGTCAGACGCTTTGACCTCTTTCGTCTCTGCCGTGAGCTTATCGCGAAGTCTTATCTCGCGCAGGCGAAGATATTCGGCAAAGGCATCGTCGTAATCCTCAAGATAACAATCGACCATACCGCCCTCGCGGTCGGGATCGAGCTCTATTATTCTGGTTGCGATCCTGTTTATGAAGTATCTGTCGTGCGAGACGGCGACTATCGTTCCGTCGAATGCGAGGAGCGCGTTTTCAAGAGCATCGCACGATCCGATATCAAGGTGGTTAGTCGGCTCGTCCATTACGAGAAGATTTACCTTCTTTAATATAAGCTTCGCAAGGGTGAGTCTTGCTCTTTCTCCGCCCGAAAGCGTAGAAATAAGCTTATCCATATCCTCTGCTCCGAAAAGGAAGAGCGCAAGAGCCGATCTTAACTCGACGTCCTTCTTATCGGGATATTCATCGCGCATTTCTTCAAAGACTGTCTTGTTAAGCGAAAGTCCTCTGTTTTCCTGATCGTAATATCCTATTTTAATATTATAACCGAGAGTTATTTTTCCGCCGTCGGGGCGAATGATGGAATTTATAAGCTTCATTAACGTGGATTTTCCCGATCCGTTCGGACCGAGGAACATCACGCGCTCGTATCTTCTAACAAGGAATGAGAGATCTTTAATGAGCGTTTTCTCACCGTATGAAAATGAGAGATTCTTTGCCTCAATAACGTCGTTTGCGCTTTCCTCTTCAAGATTAAAGCTCATTCGTATATCTCGGGGAGCTTTTGGCGCAAGCTCAATTTTCTCCATTCGAGCAAGCTGCTTTTCCTTCGACCTTATCGTTACGAAATTGTGTTCACGGTTGCATCGACGCTGGAATTCAATATTCGCTTGAATCCTCGCTATCTCCTTTTGCTGCTCCTTATATCTCTTTTCAAGAGCGGCGCACTCCTCTTCCTGTTGCTTTTTGCAAGCGGAATACGAGCCGTTATAGAGCTTTGCCCTACCGTATTGTATATGAAGAGTTTTGTTTGTCGTTCTGTCAAGGAAGTATCTATCGTGCGAGATTATGAGAACCGTTTTCTTATACCCTGCAAGGAAGCCCTCAAGCCAAGCGAGCGCGTCAATGTCCAAGTGGTTGGTCGGCTCATCGAGCATCAATATATCCGGCTCGGTTGCGAGAAGCCTTGCAAGGGCGAGTCTGGTATACTGACCGCCGGAGAGCGTTTTTATCTTTTGATTGATAAGCTCCTCTTCGAACCCAAGGCGAAGAAGCATCGCGCGGCAACGCTGTCTGAATTCAAGCCCGCCCTCGCTCGCATACCTTGAATTAAGCTCGGTTATCCTTGAAACTATTCTAACAGATTCATCGGTATCGGTTGAGTCGGCAAGCTCCTTTTCGGCTCTTGCGATCTCTTCTTCAAGCGAGAGAAGATTTGGAAACGCCGTATACATATATTCAAGGCAACTCACTCCGCCGGGAAGCGCCGTTAGGTCGGGATTCTGTTCAAGCATACCGACGGTATGTCCCTTTTGAATATATACCGCGCCCGCATCGGATGAATACTTACCTGTTATAAGGCGGAAGAGAGAGGTCTTTCCCGCTCCGTTAACACCGATAATTCCGACTCGGTCGCCGTCGTTTACCGAGAATGAAATATCCTTTAATATGACCTCTGCTCCAAACGAGAGCGTAAGGTCGCTTGCAGATAATGCTATCATTAATTAACTCCAAATAGTGGCTTATTCGTTTTCTTATTACATTCTACCACAAAACAATGACAAAATCAATATGCAGAAAAATGAATAATTATGCATAATAAAACACTGCATAAACAATGCATATTTGCATTTTTCAGGTCCAAAACAAAGCGTTTGTATTATTTTTAATACATTAATTAATTTAATTTTATTATATTGTTTGGACTTTGATGTGCAACTTGCACAAAAATGACGCAAGATTTTTGAATTATGAATAAAAATGCAACAAAAATGAATTTTTATTGCAAAAATGCTTGACATTATTCAAAAATAAGTGTATAATCAAACCATCAAAACAAAATAGCGGACAAAAAGTCCGAGAAAGAGGAAACAATAATGAAAAAGATTATTTCACTCGTGCTTGCGCTTGCACTTATGGTTGGATGCGCATTCACTCTCGCTTCTTGCGGCGAGGACGAAATCATAGTTCACACCAACGCATACTTCGCTCCCTTCGAATACTTCGAGGGCACCGAGATTAAGGGTGTTGACGTTGAAATCATGGAGCTTGTCGGAGAAAAGCTCGGCAAGAACATCAAGTTTGTAAACACCGAATTCTCTGCAATCATCGATAACGTTAAGACCGGTGAGGTTTGTGACGCAGGTGCGGCAGGAATTACAATCACCCCCCAGAGAGCTGAGAAGGTTGATTTCTCCACTCCCTACTACACTTCCGTTCAGTACGTTATCATGGCTAAGAATTCTTCCATCCAGACCAAGAACGTTAACGGAGTTGAGTACGTAGTTTGGGATGCACTTGCAGGTCTTACCCTCGGAACTCAGCTTGATACCACCGGATGGATCTACACTGACGGCGAGATCAACGCTACCGAAGCTGATGAGAGCTACGGTTACGACGGAGTTCTCTACGGAACTAACACCAAGCACAAGGCATATGACAACGCGCAGCTTGCTGCCGACGGTATCGGAGCAAATCAGGTTGACTGCGTTATCATCGACGAGCTTCCCGCTCAGTACATCGTTTCCAAGAACTCTAACCTCAAGTGTGTTCCTCTCTACTATTCAGGTGCAACCGATGCTGAGGATTCTCCCGTTGAAGAGCAGTATGCAATCTGCGTAACCAAGGGCAACACCGAGCTTCTTGAAGCTATCAACGAGGTTCTTGCAGAGCTTCTCGTTGAAGATGCAAACGGAGTAACCGAAATCCAGAAGCTTGTTATGAAGCACATGGGTCTCGACAACTAAGAATATGCCAACGACCGAGAAGAGCTTAACGGCTCTTTTCGGTTTGTTTGTGTAATTAAAGGAATTTAAAATGGATTTTTTTAAAAGGATTATAGAATTGTTTTCTACCGAAAAATATATGGAAAGTATATTTGAAGGTTTAAAGAATACAATTATCATCTCCATATTTGCCGCGATCCTCGGCCTCGTGCTTGGAACGATCGTTGCAATGGTATCAATCGCGAAGCCCACTAAGATAATGAAATTGCCAAAGTTGCTCTGCAAGATATATCTTACGGTCGTTCGCGGAACGCCTATGGCGCTTCAGCTTTTTATAATGGCGTACGTAGTGTTCGCTATCAGAGGATTCCCTCAGACCATAACCGCTATCATTGCATTTGGAGTAAACTCCGGAGCATACGTTGCCGAAAATATCAGAGCAGGTATCCTTTCCGTTGATGTTGGACAAACCGAAGCAGGACGCGCCCTCGGATTACCGAGCCGCGTAACTATGCTCAAAATAGTGATCCCTCAGGCAATAAAGAACGTTATTCCCGCAATAGGAAACGAGCTCATCGCGCTTATAAAGGAAACCTCGATCGTCAGCATGATCGGAATGTACGACCTTACGTTTGCGGCGAAGGTAATCGGCGGCGGAAACAATATGGCAAGCTATCTTATTCCCATGACGGTAGTCGCAATGTTCTATCTCTTGATAGTATACGCGCTCACCTGGGGCATAAAAATTATAGAGAAGAGGTTAAGAGCCGGTGATAAAAATTGAAAACTTAAAAAAGAGCTTCGGAAATCTTGAAGTTCTTCGTGGCATTGACCTTGAAATTAAAAACGGCGAAAAAATCGCCGTTATCGGACCTTCCGGATGTGGAAAATCCACATTTCTCCGTTGCATAAACTGCATGGAAGACCCCACCGGAGGATCTATATTCTTCCAAGGAGTTGACATTGCAGACCCCAAGGTAAACATCAACACCCACCGTGAAAAAATCGGTATGGTATTCCAGCAGTTCAATCTTTTCAACAACAAGACTGTTATTGAAAACATTATGCTTGCGCCCGTTTACGTTGGACTCAAAAATCTTCGCGCAAAGAAGAAGCACAACCTGATAACAAAAATAAAGAACATCTTTAAAAAAGAAAAAGAAGCTCTTATCGAAATAACCGAGACGAAGGAAGAAATAGTTAAGGAAGCAAGAGAGAAGGCGACCGCATTGCTCACAAGAATAGGTCTCCTCGAAAAGGCTGACGTTTATCCCTCAACCCTCTCGGGCGGACAGAAGCAGCGTATCGCAATCGTCCGCGCACTAGCTATGAATCCCAAGGTTATCCTCTTTGACGAGCCGACCTCGGCGCTTGACCCCGAGATGGTTGGCGAGGTTCTCGACCTCATCAAGGCGCTTGCAGACGAGGGTATGACGATGGTTATCGTTACTCACGAGATGGGATTTGCAAGAGAGGTTGCAGACAGAATTCTGTTTATGGACGAAGGAATCATCAAGGAGCAGGGCTCACCCGCAGAGGTATTCGGAAACCCCAAGAATCCGAGACTTCAGGAATTCCTCTCAAAGGTTCTTTAATAACCGTAAAACCGCACGCAGGCGCGTGCGGTTTTATTTTATATAATATATTTTATGTTTATTAATTGACAAAGTGCTTTCTTTATGATAGAATGATTTATAACATACTTTAAAGGAGATAATCCACAATGTACATCGGTCAGTTAAACATTAAAAACACAACATATACTCACGAAGGCTCTAGCATTCCCTTCCTTCCCGCAAAAGAGGAAAACGGCGTTGCATTCTGGGATTGGAAAACCATTTACGACTCCCCCATCGACGTAAACTGTGAGCTTCTCGGCGAATCATTCATCGGTGCAGTTACCACGAAAATAAGTGAAAATTGCGTTACCAAAATAGAGATCGTTGTTGACGGAAAGGTATCGGGCGCACACTCTGCCGAGACAGGAAAATACGTTGGCGGAGAGATCACTATCCCCGTCGGCGTTAAGGGTACGGTAGTTACCGTAAGACTCCATACCGCACTTCTTGACGTTACGCTTGAGAAGATCGAAATCCTTGGCGCTTACGACGACGAGAAGCCCCTCGTTTGGCCCGTTCCGAAGAACATCGAATTCCTCGGCGGCTTCGTTAAGATCAAGGACGTCGTTGCGAAGAACGGTGATGAGGATGAATTATTCGCAGTAGAATTCCTTAAGGAAAGACTCACCGAGATCCTCGGCGAATGGAAATCCGAGCGCGGATCGGTTATCGTTATTGACAAACGCGCATCCAAGTCCTACGACGGAGAGCGCTATACCGTTAAATGCACGAGAGGCAAGTTCACCATTGCGGCTAAGTCACGCCTTACCCTTCTTTACGGTGTTGACACGCTTCTTCAGCTTACCGAATTTAAGAAGGGCGTTCACAAGTTCAACTGTGACGACAAGCCCACTAAGGAATTTCGCGGATTCCACATCGGAACACCCGAGAGATGTCAGTTTGAATTTATCAAGCGCTTCTACCGTTACGTGCTTCTCCCCCTTAGATTCAACCTTGTTATAATCGAGCTTGCGGCTTCGATGCGCTACGACAGCCATCCCGAAATCGCAGAGGGCTGGAAGAGAACGGTTGAGGAATACAGACAGGGCAAAAAGCCCATGCCCCCCCATTACGAAATGCTTGCAAGAGGTGAGATCCTTGAAAAGTGGGAGATTGCAGAGTTTGTGAGCTACGCGACCGAGCTTGGCTTCGAGGTCGTTCCCGAGGTTCAGTCTCTCGGCCACGTTCAGTACATAACCATCGCTCACCCCGAGCTTGCAGAAATCGAAGAGGTTGACGTTATCGTTAAGGACACTAGAGCAGAAGACGCGCGCCCTGCGCCTGCATACCGTCATTGCTACTGCCCCTCTCTCGAAGAAAGCTACAATATTATATTCGACCTTATCGATGAGATCGTTGACCTCATCAAGCCGAAAAAGTACGTTCACATCGGTCACGACGAAATATATCAGATCGGCGTTTGCAAGAGATGCCGTGAAAAAGACCCCTCGGATATCTACACAGAGCACGTAACCAGACTTCACGATCATATTGCAGAAAAGGGACTTAAAACGATGATGTGGTCGGATATGATCCATCCCGCTCCCGTTCGCCCCTATAAGACCTACAAGGCGATCGACAAGCTTCCCCGCGATATACTTATGCTCGACTTCGTCTGGTACTTCAATATGGACAGAGATATCGAGGACAACATCCTTCCCCACAAGTATCAGGTTGCAGTCGGTAACCTCTATTCCTCGCATTATCCGAGATACAAGTCGCGCGTTTCCAAGAAGGGAATGGTCGGAGGACAGATCTCTCTCTGGGTTGCCGCAGACGAAGAGACTATCGGCAACAACGGTAAGATGTGGGATATGATGATGCTTTCCGAAATGCTTTGGAACATCGAAAACTACGACGAGAGAAATTTAAGAACCTACACCGAGATTCTTGCAAAACATATTCAGCCCAAGCTTCGCGATAACGTTCGCGGAAAGTATTCCCCCGCAGGATACAAGGCAACGGCAATAAAGCTCCCGAAGGCTGAGCCTGCGCCCGCTCCTCTTCTTAAGCTTTGCCCCAAGGCAATCACACTTAGGGATGAAAAGATAGAGATCGGCGGCAAGTACGAAAGACTCGTATTTGAGCATGCGACCCTCCACTCCGCACCGAGAATCGTTTGGATTCCGTTCGAGAAGATCGGCGATTATATAATCACCTACGCTGACGGCGAGACTGTTGAGATCCCCGTTAAGTACGCACAGAATATTATGAGCTACAAGACGACCTACGCAAAGCCGATGCCCCAGGGATTCTATCGCCACAACGGTTACGTTGGAACTTGGTTCTCCGATCCCACCTATCAGGGCAAGACTCATTGCGGACTTGACCTCACGGTTTCCGGCTTCGTATATGAGAACCCCAACCCCGAGAAGATCATCAAGACTGTTGAATACAGACCTATTGAAAACGATTACTGCGGTCTCGCTCTCGCAGGAATCAAGGGATTAAACAAAAAATAATTATCTGACGTGGAGCGATCATCGCTCCACGTTTTTTATGAGGCAATATGTATATTGGAATTTTAGATTATAAGATCAAATCATATAATATGGCGGGAAGCGATATTTTGCTCGCGCCTACGGCACGAAATGATAGCAATCTTGAATGGAAATGGGACACGCTTTTTGACACGGTGCTCGATGTAAATCTTGTTCTTAACAAGAAAAGCTATATCGGTGCTATCGATTTTAAGCTCAGCGAATCATCGGTAAAGCGCGCGGAAATACTCGTTGACGGCAAGGTATCGGGCGAGAGGCACGCGGAATCAGGCAAGCTTATCGGAGGCGCTCTTGTAATTCCGATCGGCGTTTACGGAAGCGAGGTCACGATAAGATTTCACGCCGATTTCCAAGACGTAATCCTTGACTTACCAGAGATCGTCGGCGCATACGACGACGGTGCGCCCGTTATCATTCCCTCTCCGAAATCTGCTGAATTTTGCGACACGGTATATAAGATAAAGAGTATAACCGCAGAAAACAACGACAACGACGAGGAGTACGCGAGCGCATTCCTTGCGGACAGAATACGCGAGCTTTACCAAAGCTCGCCCATCGGAGAAGGAATCGAGATAGTCTTCAAGAAGGACGAGAGCTACGAAAACGAGAGATACACCGCCGCATTAAATGCCGGCAGGATCACCGTTACCGCTTCAACAAGGCTTGCGCTTCTTTACGGCGCCGATACGGTTTTGAAATGCATTTCAGCCGACGGCGTAAGAGGAATGA
>JAZLEH010000288.1:0-1759 GCA_045615165.1 Eubacteriales bacterium
GAGAGTGTTGAAAGTATGCTCATTGCCGCCTTTGGACCGACTCCGCTTACTGAAATAAGCTGATTGAAGCAGGAGCGCTCTTCATTTGATCCGAATCCGAAAAGCTCGATTCCGTCCTCGCGCACGGCAAGGTAGGTATAAAGCTTAACTCGCTGGTTAAGCTTGTTAACGAGTGATTCTGAGGTAATAAGGCTTACCGTGAGCTTATATCCCACTCCGCCGCAATCAAGCACGCAGGTGCTTGAATCTCTGTATTCAAGGTTTCCGTTAATATAATAAAACATTTTCGATCTCTTTCTCAGCCTTCCTCGGCGGGAATTACTTTTTTTATCATTTTTTCGAGCTTTTCTCTCGGTATCGTAAGGTCACGGGCGCATTTATCGCATATAATACGCACGTCACTTCCGCCGCGCTGAACTCTGAATATATCCGATGAGCATGGATGCTTCTTTTTTAGCATAAGCTTATCGCCCACGTTAAAATAAATAACGGCCATATTAACCTCCGAAAAGCGTATATAACAATTATACCACACTTTTTGTTGAATGTAAAGTGATTACGAATGTATTTTTTCGTTGTTGACAAATTTGTTATACTATGATATACTAAATTGATATAATATATTTTGCGCGTGTGAGGCAATATGATAATTTTGGGAATAGACCCCGGACTTGCTATCGTCGGATGGGGTGTTATTGAAAGCGTGCGAGGTAACGTAAGACCTATTGCATACGGTGCAATTACGACTCCTGCGCACACGAATATAGAGGACAGGCTTCTGATGATACAGAACGATCTTGAAACGGTGATTCAAACCTATAAGCCGGATGAGATGGCTATTGAGGAGCTGTTTTTCAATACGAATATCACGACCGGTATAGCGGTTGCCGAGGCAAGAGGCGTCATTCTTTGCACCGCGCATAAGCTTGGCGTCAAGATAAGCGAATATACCCCCTTGCAGGTAAAGCAGGCGGTTGTCGGATACGGAAAAGCGGAAAAGCATCAGGTAATATCTATGGTTACCTCGATATTAAAGCTTCCGAAAGCGCCGAAGCCGGACGATACGGCGGATGCCGTTGCAATAGCAATATGCCACGCGCAATCAAGCGGCTCGGCAATGGGAAAATATTTTAATCAAAGGTAATGGAGTTATTATGTGGGTTGCAGATAAATGGATAGATTATACGGTAATTGATACCTCGGACGGCGAAAAGCTTGAAACTTGGGGAAAATACAGCCTCATTCGCCCAGACCCCCAGGTTATATGGAAAACAGAGAAGATGCATCCCCTTTGGAAGAAAGCGGATGCAAGCTATAAAAGAAGCAGAAGCGGCGGCGGTGCGTGGAGCGAGAATAGATTGCCTGAATCGTGGAATATTTCATACGGCGATCTCAGATTCCAGATAAAGCCGATGGGATTCAAGCATACGGGACTCTTTCCCGAGCAGGCGGCAAACTGGGATTGGTTCGGTGATCTTATAAGAAAAGCCGGAAGACCGATCAGTGTGCTCAACCTCTTTGCTTATACCGGAGGTGCTACCGTAGCTGCAGCGAAGGCGGGTGCAACCGTTTGCCACGTTGACGCATCCAAGGGAATGGTTGCCGCAGCTAAAGAAAACGCAAAGCTTTCGGGGCTTGAGGATGCTCCGATAAGATATATCGTTGATGACTGCAAAAAGTTTGTTGAACGAGAGATAAGACGAGGCAGAAAGTATGACGCGATTATAATGGATCCTCCGTCATACGGCAGAGGTCCTAC
>JAZLEH010000289.1:0-7648 GCA_045615165.1 Eubacteriales bacterium
GGTCTTATGATGGACCTTACGAGGATCGGAGAGATAGGAAAGAACGGAATTGAGCTCTTGCTTTGTGAGTCAACGAATGCGGGAAGAGCGGGATATACCCCGTCCGAAAGAACGGTCGGAAGCTCGCTTGAAAGAATCTTCGCGCAGTACGTTGATAAAAGGCTTATCGTCGCAACCTTCTCATCGAACATACACCGCGTTCAGCAGATAATCAATACGAGCGCAAATCATGGGCGAAAGGTTGCGATACTCGGCCGCAGTATGGTAAACGTTATCGGAGCGGCGGCGGAGCTTGGTTATATCGACCTTCCCGACGGAACTCTTATCGACGTTTCGGAGATAAAGAGATTTAAGCCCGAGGAAGTAACCCTTATAACCACGGGAAGCCAGGGCGAGCCGATGTCTGCTCTTTACAGAATTGCCTTTTCAGAGCACGACCGTGTTAAATTAACGACGAGTGACGTGGTTATCCTCTCCTCCAGTGCGATCCCCGGCAACGAAAAGCTCGTTGGAAAGATAATAAATGCGCTGATCAAAAACGGCGTTAAGGTAGTTAACGATTCGGTTGAGGACGTGCACGTTTCCGGTCACGCCTGCCGCGAGGAGATAAAGCTCTTAATGGCGCTTCTTAAGCCGAAGTATTTTATGCCTATCCACGGTGAAGAAAGGCACCTTTACGCAAATAAGGAAAATGCCGAGTTTATGGGAATTCCCCCGCAGAATATATTCATTTCCGAAATCGGTAAGGTGCTTGAAATCGGCCGCAAGGGCGCACGCTTTAACGGAACAGTTCCCTCAGGGCGCGTGCTTATCGACGGATCGGGCGTTGGAGATATCGGAAGCGTGGTCTTGAGAGATAGAAGAATCCTTGCCGAAGAGGGTCTCGTCGTCGTCGTGGCATCGGTCGATACGCACGGCGGTTACGTCGTTTCCGGCCCGGATATAGTTTCGCGCGGATTCGTTTACGTTAAGGAATCGGAGGAGCTTGTTGAAGAGGCGCGCCGCATTGCAGAGGCAACTATTGAGCGCTCGCTTAAAAAGCGCAGTGACGACAGAGCGGCAATGAAAGCACTTATTAAAGACGAGCTTGCAAAATTCATTTATAAAGAGACGAAGCGCCGCCCGATGATACTTACCATCATTATGGAGGTATAAAAGGGCGAAAAGAGCGTTTAGGGCACGATGCGTGTCACCTAAACGCTCTTTTTTATTACCAAGAAAGACCCATTGAGCAATGGCGGTCAACCGTAAATTCAGTAACGCCAAGGTCTATAAACTCTCTCATTCTCGGACCGCTGATACCGCCGCCCATAGCCGCGAGTGAAACGATGTAGCCCTCGTTTTTCGCTCTTATTATCTGCTCATCGGTAACCGAGTTTGCAAAATATTCAACGACGATCTTGTAGCGGCTCTTGTCGATTCCCGTTTTCTTTACGATCTCGTCGGGGTCGAGGTGAGCGCGCTTGGTGCCGAATATAAGAATGAAGCCCTCGATCGCGTCGCCGAACACCTCAATGCACGCTTTGTTATTATTAACCGAGCTTGACTTGACCCAGAAATGCTCAAGCAAGCGATGCTTTTCAAGAAGCCCCTTTATAACTATCCACTGCTCCTTGGTGAGGTCGGGGTGAACCGAGAAGATCGGCTGCATACCCGTCGATGAGCATATCGCAAAATACTCGTCAAGAGTCGGAACGCGCATTCCGAGGAAAACGTCGCTTCTTCTTGCCCAAATGGAGAGCTCCTGAAGCTCTGCGTAGGTATATTCGCTGACGGGCTTGTCGTACTTACTGCCGTCCTCTGCCCTGATTCCGCTATCGAGGTAGGCTTCGTCAATAACCGTCAGATCGTCGTGGAAGCAAACGGGAATGCCATCCTTGGTGAATTTCGGAATAGTTATACAACTCGTAAATCCAACCTCGGCAATAAGACTCAGACCCAAAGCGGAAGTGCATCCGCCGTGGCCGTGATAGCGGATTCCGATATCACGCTCTCTGTAACCGTAGTTGTGCTTTACCTTTGCCGCGCGCACATAAAGCTTTACGCCCTCGGGGATGATGAAGCTGAAGCGGACGGTATCGTATCTTTCAAAAGTGGGCGGAAGTCGCCACTCGCGGCGATAATATTCCCTCCTGCTTCCGATCTCGTAAACCGGAGAGTAGTATATCGCGTGCCCGGAAGAGTCGATAATACGCATCTGCACGGCGGGGAATCCGTCGCCCTCGCTCTCGTATTTTGAATAGGTTGAGATAATGCTCACCTCGGAGAAGATTTCCGCGCCCGTCACCGTTGCGTCAAAGCTCTTCGTAATTGCTCCGTCCTCGTCCATAAACGCGCGAAGGGATTCAAGGCTGAAATCCGACACGGGTGTGTCAGAATACTCAATATCGGGTTGCATTTTCATATACGGTTTAAAAATATCGCCCATAATTAACACCTCTTAAAGTTATTTATACGTCAATTTTAACATAAATGTGTGCCCGTGTCAATACTTGGAAAATAGGGGTTGACAAATCCGGTTTTATATGGTAGAATATCACAGTAATTAAATATACGTTAGACGAGGGTCATAGAAGCGTTGCGACTGTGGCTTGATAACACTCCGGAGAATCTCGCAGGGCTTGCCCGAGTGAGTGCCGAAGGGGCAAAGGAGGCTTGCCTCCCCAATCTCTCAGGCAAAAGGACAGAGTATTTCGCTTCGCTTTTTCGCGGGCTTCTTTGGGTGTGCTATGCTATGGCGCGCCTTTTTTGTTTTCCCCGTCAGAAAGGTCAGAAATGGAATTTTTACAAAGGATAGTTGACACTATCAACACCTACCTCTCCGATTATGTTCTTATAATAATGCTTCTCGGAGTCGGTATTTTTTACACGGTCAGAACGAAATTCGTTCAGGTTCGTTGCTTCGGAGAGGGTATGAAAAGACTCTTCGGCGGAATGAGACTTAACGGAAAAAAGGAAACGGGCGGAATGTCATCGTTCCAGGCTCTTGCAACTGCTATCGCCGCGCAGGTCGGAACGGGTAATATAGTAGGAGCGGCAGGCGCAATATTCGTCGGCGGCCCGGGTGCTATATTCTGGATGTGGATAATCGCATTCTTCGGAATGGCAACCGTTTATGCGGAGGCAATCCTCGCACAGAAAACGCGCGTTGTCGCAGAGGATGGAGAGATCTCCGGCGGCCCCGTGTATTATATTAAGACGGCATTCACCGGCAAATTCGGTAAGTTCCTTGCCACGTTCTTCGCAGTTGCGAGCGTGCTTGCGCTCGGATTTATGGGTGCTATGGTTCAGTCAAATTCGATTGCCGCAAACTTCGCGGGCGCATTTGCTGATTTCAATGCTGATGAAACCGTCGTTAAGATCATCGTCGGCGCGCTTCTTGCGGTTGCGGTCGCATTCATATTTATCGGCGGTGTAAGACGACTTGCATCGGTAACCGAAAAGATAGTTCCCATTATGGCGCTCGTTTATATCGTGGGCGGTCTTGCAGTTATATTCATTAACATAACCCTCATTCCCAAGGCCATCGGAATGATATTCAAGTACGCATTCATTCCCGACGCAATGCTCGGCGGTGCTATCGGCGCAGCTCTTAAGGCGGCGATCAGCCAGGGCGCAAAGCGCGGTCTCTTCTCTAACGAAGCGGGTATGGGTTCAACCCCTCACGCGCACGCTCTCGCAAAGGTTAAAGAGCCGCACGAGCAGGGCACTGTCGCAATGATAAGCGTTTTCATCGACACCTTCATCGTTCTTACTATAACGGCGCTCGTAATTATCACCTCGCTTTACGCGGGCGGTGTTATCACACCCGAAAATTACGCCGCAATTAAGGAAGCGGGCATAATCTCCGGCGCAAATATGGCACAGACCTCATTCTCCGAAACCTTTGCAAAGGTGTTTGGCGCTGAGGCGGGCGGAATCATCGGAAGATGGTTCGTTGCGATCTGTCTCTTCTTCTTCGCGTTCTCAACTATAATCAGCTGGAACTACTTCGGTAAGGTGAACTTCGAATACTTATTCGGCAAAAAGTCGCTCGTTATATATTCGATTATAGCGGTTGCGTTCGTGTTCCTCGGCTCGGTGCTTTCAAACGATCTCGTTTGGGCACTCACTGATATGTTCAACAACCTTATGGTTATACCTAACGTTATCGCCCTCGTTGCGCTTGGCGGACTCGTTACCTCTCTTACTAAGTTTAAGAAGAACGATATGCCCGAAATTAAATAAAAAGTAAAAGGACAGGCTTTGCTGCCTGTCCTTTAATATTTGAGGGATGAGCATTCGCTCATCCCTCTTTTTATATGCAAATTACTTTGCTATATAGTTGTGGTTGTAGAAGTATGCAGTACCTGCAACCTGATTACCCATTCCGGGGATAGGAACAATAACGGTCATTTTTATGAACTGATGCTCGGTGTCAACGCCGCTCGTGGGAAGCGCGGAGATATCGATGATACCGCCTGCCTGATATGCGGGATAGTTAACGATGCTGTGGTTGGGGCTGAGAGTTGAAAGGTCGTTAAAGAGAAGTGAAACGAAGATGAATTCACCGTTTGCATTTCTTATATGGTTGACCTGGTTTGCATTGTAACTACTCGTGTTGCTGGTGATTATCTGAGGAATGGTAGCACCCATAATCTTGTAGTTCGAGAAGTAAGAGGTGTTTCCATTGTTAAGGTTAGAGTATGCGTCAATAGTACCCGAGAAGGTAATCTTGCAAGGTTCGTTCTGATCCATTCCCGCCATGTTGCTATTCTCGGGAGCTATCTCTATACCGGTAGCACCGCACTTACCGATCTTGATGTTTTTAAATTCGACAATAGATGCGTGAACTCTTATACCGGTAGAATAGCAGTTGTCTACGTAAAGGTTGCGAAGACTTCCGTCGATTGCTTGAGCAACTTTGATACCGGTATCAAATCCGCTTGCCGTAAGGTTTTCTGCATCGGTGAGATATTGAACGTCGTATTTGCGAGTACCGATGGAAATACCGACTGAGAACGAGCCGACGCTTACCTGATCGGTTCCTCCGTATGCTTTGGGATCGTAGTCAACGGGGGTGTTACCCTTTACTGAAATGTTATAGAACTTTGCATTATATACCTTGTTTTCAAGACTGGGGTCTGCGCCGGCGCCGTCCTTATGCCAGGGCTCAATGCTAAGAAGCGAAGACCAATTTGAACTGTATTCGTCGACGTTGTATTCCTCAACGTATGCATCGTACTCAGCCACGGTGAATACCTTAACCTGAGAAACGTCGATGGTGTGGTTGTTACCATTGATCCAAACGCTCTTATTAACAGCCTGAATTCTTGAGCTGAGCGGTACGCCGTTGTAATTGGTATATGATCTGAGTATCTGAGGTATGGTATGCTCGGACTGAGGCTTAAGTGCGTATAAAGGAACGAGGTCGTAGCCGTATTTATACTCGTATTCACCAACGGGCTTCTCAAGAACTACTACGTTAATGGGAAGAGAATCGTCGTAGAGAATAGTAGAATCCTTGATGTAATCGTCTCTTCTTATAAGATAATTAAGCTCTTCGAAGGTATGTACGTTATATCCTTCGTTGATGCTGAAGGTGTAGGAGGTGGTCGCCTCAACCTTACTTCCGGAGGCGGAGGAAACTGTTACGATTACCTTACCCGTGGTCTTGAAGGTGATTGCGCCGTTTTCATATACTGCAACGTCGCTTCCGGTCTTGCCGTTTTCGCCAACGAAGTTATAAACGAGGTCGGTGCAGGCAAGGTCAGCACCCTTTACGCTGGGAACGAAGGGAAGCGAAGCTTCCTTATTACCGTTAAGACGGTCGATCTTGGAGAACGTGTAATCGAAGAGAGGTCTTTCAACGAATACCTCGGGAAGAATTACTGCATCCGGAGGAACGATAACGTCAACCGTTACAAGCTCGCTTACGTTAGTTCCTGCGATTTCTACCTTTACGGTAGCTTTACCGTGGCCGATAGCCTGGAAGGAGCAGGAGTAACCGTTTTCGATAAGTTCAAGGTACTCAGCACCTTCGATTACGGAGAAGCTTACGTTCATATCGGTAACGTAATCGTAGTTACCGTTGAGTATTTCTGCGACAAGGATGGGAGCGTCAGTTCCCTTCTTATCAATTCTTATGGAGTTGGTGTTAAGGTCAAGAAGGTACTTGGAAGCATTGATTTCTTCCTGAGTTGCCATAACGGTGAACTCGATCTCGTTACTTTCAACGGTATCGAACACTGCCTTAACCTTGATGGTAGCGCCGGTGGTGGCATCTGCGTTTACGATAAGGGTAGTTCCCTTAATGGTTGCGTATTCGTCGCCCTCGGAGATAATCCAAGTGATAAGAGATTCGGATGCCTTAGAGGGAGTGAGAGTTGCGTCAAGACCGACGGAGTTGCCCTTAACAACGTTCGTTGAGCCGAGCGCCTCGATTTCGATTGACTCAATGGGAGTACCTACGGTAATGGTGATGGATTCACTCTTGATAACGCCGGTTGCATAAGCGATCTCAGCGTGGAAGGTTACCTTTGCACCGATGGGAGCATCGTCGTTTACGGTGATAACGCCGTTCTTGATGGATACATAATTTTCGCCCAATTCAACTACCCAAGAGATAGCTGCGTTGCTTGCGCCTGCGGGTGAAAGAACTACGTCGATAACGCGAGTTCCCTCGGGATCAACGTTCTGTGAGCCGTTAAGGGTGATGTCGATCGATTCTGCAGGAGTACCTACGGTAATGGTGATGGAATTACTCTTTACGCTTCCGATCTCGGCGTGGAAGGTAACCTTTGCGCCGATGGGTGCGTCGGAGTTAACGAAGAGGGTGTTGCCATTAAAGAATGCATACTCTGCACCCTCATCGAATACCCACTTCTCAATATCCTTATCACTTGCGTTAGAGGGAGAAACGGTGTGAGAGATGGGGCGAGAGGTGTTGGGATCAACGTTCTGTGAGCCGCTGAGAGTGATCTCAATGCTTTCAAGAACTATACCAACGGTGAATTTGAGCTCGTTACTCTTGATGCTTCCGCTCTCGGCATAGATAGTAACCTCAGTGCCTGCGGGAGTATTGTTCGCAACGAAGATGCGTCCGGCTTCAACGGTTACGTAAGGAGCGCCCTCGGAAACAACCCAACGGATAGCGTTGGTGGATGCACCGGCAGGAGTTGCTGTTGAAGAGAGGGGATAGTTTGCGCCGCGGTCAAGGACCTGGGGAGCGGTGCTCGTAATCGCGATAGTTTCGATGGGAGTTCCAACTATTATGGAAAGAACGTTACTTTCAACGCTTCCTGCGACTGCCTTGATCTTGATCAAAGAGCCGATGGGTGCGTCGTCGTTCACGGTGATGATGCCGCCGATGATGGTTGCATAATCAGCACCCTCAACGAACTGCCAGGTGTAGTCGCCGTTAGTTGCGTTAGTGGGATTAAGGGAAACTACGAGCTGAGCGGAGTTGCCGTTCTTTATGTTAGCAGAGCCAAGGAGAGATGCGGTAAGCGACTGAAGGGGATAACCAACAGTGAACGAGATAACGTTACTTTCGATGCTTCCTGCAACAGCCTTAACCTTTATGATAGCGCCGGTAGGAGCGTTTGCGTTAACAACGAGAGAGTTGCCAACGAAGGATGCGTAATCGCCGCCCTCAACGAAGGTCCAA
>JAZLEH010000290.1:0-1595 GCA_045615165.1 Eubacteriales bacterium
ACGTTGTCAAAGCCCTCGATAACCGTTTCTTTGCCCGTTTGCGGATCAACCGAAACCGAGCCATCCATCATCGTGGTCATTACGAGAATGAGAATGGGAGCGAGAAGGCAAGCGGCAACAATGATATAGAAGGAGCGCGAGAGGAACAATCTCTTAAAATCCACCTTCAGCATACTGCCAAGGCGTCTTCCAAACGTGTTTTTCATTTGTTTTTAGCCTCCTTCATCAAGTCGATATAATATTCTTCAAGACCGATCTTGTCGGTTTTAATTTCGGTTACGACGATGCCGTTGTCATAAAGGTGTTTCACAACGTCCTCCGTCCTTACCTCGTCGTAAACTCGAAGATAGCCTGCTTCATCCTCTTGCACACGGGAGAATTTTGAGCCAAGCACGTTTTTCGCACGGCTCTTATCTTTCGCCTGAAGCGCAACATAGGTACGGCAGCTTGCTTCAAGCTCGTCTGCGGTCATCTCACAAAGCATTCTGCCGCCCTTGATAATGCCATAGTGCGTTGCGATCTTTTCAAGCTCACCGAGAACGTGAGAAGAGATCACGACGGTCGCACCCGATTTTGTAATATCGGTCAGCACCTCGCGCATAATTCGCATACCGTCGGCATCAAGACCGTTGATCGGCTCGTCGAGAACGAGAAGCCGAGGACTTCCGAGCAGAGCCATCGCAATGCCGACTCTCTGCTTCATACCGAGGGAGCAGTTTTTATATTTGTTGCCTGCCGCGCCCTCCATACGAACGAGCTTCAGCGTTTTTATGACCTCTTGCTCGGCATTTTCAATACGAAGATTCGCCGCTTGGAGCATCATATTATTCCAAACCGAAAGTCCGCCAAAGCATCCGGGAGCTTCGATCAAAACGCCCATATCCGCGCGGATATCGCCGTCTGTGTGAGGCTTACCAAAGAGCTTGACGGTGCCGCCGCTTTCGTGGATCAGACCGCAGATGATCTTCTCGGTGGTGGATTTTCCCGAACCGTTCTCCCCGATAAAGCCGTATATCGCTCCTTCGGGTACGGTCATATTCAGTCCGTTGACCGCTTGCTTTGCACCGAAATTTTTAGTCAGATTTCTTATTTCAATAGCATTCATTTTTAGTCCTCCTGTTTCTTTCAGCTCTTTGCGCCAAGCGCAAAGAGTGGGCGCGAATAACCCAAATTTACAGCAACAGATACCTTCATTTCGCGCCTCACCCCCTTAATATATGTCGCTCTTGTTCAGAATGTGTGTTCCGACAAGATTATAAATAACCGTCCACATTGCCGACACCAAAATACAAACGATCAGCGTTCCGACATTGCTTGAAAGACAAGCGTTGACCGACGAGCCGTAGAGGAAGAGATTGAGAACGTAGCTGGGAAGGTTCAAAGCCTCGATAATTGCCGCCGCGCCGATAATAAGAATACCCGTGCCGAAGAAGAAGGACGATGCCACCGAGATGCCGAAATATCTTCTGAAGATCACGTTGAGGAATGTATAAAGGCTTGCCCAACCGAGCGACATCACGATCTTGCTGATAATGGCAAGAACCAGCGATCCTACGTTCACGTCCATATCCGTTCCGGCAAACAAACCTCCACCA
>JAZLEH010000291.1:0-8393 GCA_045615165.1 Eubacteriales bacterium
TGTTTGGTGACCCGTGGGAGAATCGAACTCCCGTTTCAGCCTTGAGAGGGCCGTGTCTTAGCCGCTTGACCAACGGGCCGTTTCACAATCGCTTGACTATTGTAACATAGATTTTGGGATTTGTCAATAGATTTTTGCAAATTTTTTAAAAATGTTGATTTTAGTCGTTTGATATGCTAAAATATATATAAAAACTTATTATATATAAGTGGGGAGGAATTTTATGGAATTTTCCAGACTGAATCCGTTTATCAGGACTGCCGGAATTTACGAAACCATTGGCAATTCGGCCGAATGCCGTGCTTATGACTCGAAAATTATTTATATGATTTCCGGCGATATTACCGTAAATATTGAGGACGAGAAGAAATTCCACCTTTCCGTTGGAAACATTTTATATATTCCCGCAGGCGTTCGCTACAAGCTGAAAGGACAATATCTCAGGGCGGCGGTTATCACCTTTGATCTGACTGCGGATCATTCCGATATAGCCGACAGGATTCCTCCCGTGGCTTCCGCTGAATTTGACGAGACAAAGATACATACGGCGGACATTGCTCCGTTTGACAAGGTTTTGCGCCTTGACGATATGGAATCCGAGCGCGACACCTTTATAAGAATCGGCAATATTGCAACCTCTGCCGAGAGGGCGTGGAGAGCAGAGATATCGGCAATGCTTAAGCTTATACTTCTGAAGCTTGCAGAGACGGTGAGCGAAAACGCACTCCCCGCAAGAATGGTTGAGGCGCTTGACGAATACATTCGCGAGAACTGCTCGGACGAGATATCAAACACCGAGATCGGTGCGATTTTCGGATATCATCCGTTCTACGTGAGCCGTGTTCTTAAAGAGAAAAAGGGTATCACGCTTCGTCAATACATAATTTCCTATCGTTTAAAGGCGGCGAAGAGGATGCTTGAATTAACGAAAAAGAGCATTGCGGAGATCGCAGAAGAGAACGGCTTTACCGATGCGTCATATTTTACTAAGACGTTTCGCCAGAGCTTTGGGTTGACTCCTAAGGAATGGAGAAACAAATTCAAGGAAGAATTTATTTAATTATGCTTAAAAAGAACGATACTTATACGCTTGATATAACCTCGATCACCAATCTCGGCTTCGGAGTCGGAAGAGTTGACGGTCAGGTAGTGTTCGTGCAGGGCGCTGTAACGGGCGATATTGCGAGGGTTAAGATAATAAAGGTTTCGTCATCCTTTGCGGTTGGAAGAATCGAGGAGATAATAAAAAAGTCAGAGCACAGGACTGACGGCAGATGCCCGCTTTCCACCTGCTCGGTATGCACTTACAAAAGCGTTTTATATTCGCACGAATGCGAGATCAAGAAAAACGACGTGCGTGAGGCATTCGTCAAGGCTGGACTTTCCGAGGTTGAGATCGCGCCGCTTATTCCCTCTCCCGCACTTACGGAATACAGAAACAAGGCTCAGTACCCCATAACGAAAACGAAGAGCGGCGAATATTCGGTCGGATTCTACGCGCCGAAAAGCCACAGAGTTTGCGAGGCAAGAAAGTGCCCGCTTGCTCCTACTGTGTTTTCAGAGATCATCGATGTGCTCACGGCATTCTTCAAGAAACACGAGCTCAATGTTTACGACGAGGAGAGTGGAAAAGGACTTCTCAGGCATATATATTTAAGGCGCGGAGAAATAAGCGGAGAAATTCTTCTTACGCTCGTTATATCCGAGGACACACTTCCCTATTCCGAGGAGCTTGTAGCAGAGCTTACGACGGCTTTCCCCGCTCTTGTCGGTATTCTTATCAATATAAACAAGAGGAACACGAACGTTATCCTTGGAGAGAAGTTCAGGGCTCTTTACGGACGCGACTATATTTTTGATACGCTCGGAGGCAACAAGCTTAAGATCACTGCGCCCTCATTCTATCAAGTTAATCACGATGCGGCAGAGATACTTTATGCGAAAGCAAAGGAGCTTTGCAAACTTAAGAGTGACGACGTGCTTCTTGACCTTTATTGCGGGGCGGGATCGATCGGTCTTTCGATGGCGAAGAATGTCAAGGAGATTATCGGAATAGAGATAATCGAGTCGGCGGTTGAGTGCGCTATCGAAAACGCGAAAAACAACGGAATAACAAACGCACATTTCTACACGGGAGACGCAAAAAACACCGAGCTTCTGCTCGAAAATGCGGAGCGCTCACTCGGAAGAAAAATTTCTCCTACCGTTATCGTCCTTGACCCGCCAAGAGCTGGTTGCGACGAGAAGCTGATCGAGTTCGTCGCTTCAAAGAATCCCGAGAGGATAGTCTATATCTCCTGCAATCCCACAACGCTCGCGCGCGATGCGGCGGTGTTTAAAAAATTGGGTTATGATTGCGGCGAGGTTACACCGGTGGATCTGTTTCCGATGACGGGACATGTTGAAAGCGTTGTTTGTCTTGAGAGAAAATAATTTATTAATTTTATAAATGCAAACCGAAAGGAATAAAAAAATGAAAAAGATTGTACTTATAGGCGATTCGATAAGAATGGGTTACGACAAGTATATCAAGGAGGCTCTTGAAAACACTGCAGAGGTATTCTATCCGCCGGAAAACTGCAGATTTGCGGAATACGTTTTACGCTACGCATACGACTGGGCAAAGAACGGCGAGTGGGGATCTGACGTAGACCTCGTTCACTGGAATGCGGGACTTTGGGACGTGCTTGAGCTTTTCGGCGACGAGCCGCTTACCTCGCTCTCATACTACGGTGAGGCTATTGCGAGAATTGACAAGCGCCTCAGAATGCTTTTCCCCAATGCAAAGATAGTTTTTGCGACATCGACGAACGTAAACGAGAAGATGGGAAGAGCCGAATTCTTCAGACGCAATGCGACGATAGAAAAATACAACGCAGAGGCGCTCCGCGTTCTTAAGGACACAGACACCGTTATAAACGATCTTTATCCCCTTACCGCTTCATTCCCCGACAGTTATCGCTCCGACTGGGTACATTTCTACACACCCGAGGGAACCGAGGTGATCGGCGGAAGAGTGCTTTCGATAATTTGCGAGCTTCTTAACATTACTCCCGCAGAAATAAACATTGAAAACTTCCAACCGGAAAAATACACCAAAGATAATATCGGGGGCTAATACCCGACAAAACAAACGAGGTGCCAGCATATGAACGTAACCCTTAATCCTAATAGCGTTATCGGAAAGATCAAGCCGATGCACGGCGTTGGTCAGCCGCCCTTTTCGGGATCAAATTTCGGTATGCTTCACTACCTTACGGAAGCGGGTATTCCATTCTCGCGACTTCACGATGTTGGAGGTCCATACGGCGGATTCCGTTGGGTAGACATCCCCAATATTTTCAGAGATTTTGACAAAGACCCGACCGATCCCGAATCATACGATTTCGCGTTCACCGATCTTTTGATAACGGCTCTTGTTGAGAGCGATATTGAGCCTTTCTTCCGCCTTGGAGTTACGATTGAAAACGATGCGATGATAAAGTCGTACCGCCTTGATCCCCCTGCCGACAGCTATAAATGGGCGGTTATATGCGAGCATATCATTCGCCACTACACAGAAGGCTGGGCAAACGGATTCAAATACAACATAAGGTATTGGGAGATCTGGAACGAGCCCGACAACTACGAGGCGATCAATGAGAATCAGATGTGGCGCGGCACGAAGGAACAATATTACGAGCTTTACGGCGTGGCATCAAAGCATCTCAAAGCCTGCTTCCCGCATCTTAAAATAGGCGGATATGCAAGCTGCGGATTCTACGCGCTTAAGGACTCGTTTGTTGCGAACGCAAAATCCTCACCGAGAATGGAATACTTCATTGAGTTCTTTGACGGATTTATGGAGTATATAAAGAAAAACGACTGCCCGCTCGACTTCTTCTCCTGGCATAGCTATGACAACGTAGAAAACAACAGACTTTACGCAAACTACGCACGCAAGCGTCTTGACGAGGCGGGATATACCGATACCGAGACGACCTGCAACGAATGGAACTCTAACACAGAGCTTCGCGGCACGGCAAAGCACGCGGCGATCGTTTGCGCAATGATGCTCTCATTCCAGAACACCCCCCTTGACAGCGCGATGTTCTACGACGCGCGTTTTGGAACAAGTATTTACGGCTCGCTCTTCAATCCTCTTACAAAAGAGCCATTCCCCGCTTATTACGCGTTCAAGGCGTATAACGAGTTATACAAGCTTGGGGAGCAGATCGAGATTTCGCTTGACTGCGACGGCGTTTACGCTCTTGGCGCAAAGAAGGATTCCTGCGTATGCATTCTTCTTTCGAACCCGAGCGACAACGATATTGAAATCAATTTAAACACTGTCGGAACTGTTAAAAAGTGCTTGCTTACCGCAGACGGAGTTTGCGAAAAAGAGATCGAGCTCCCGAACGCACTTTTGAAGAACAGCTTCTTACTCATCAATATTGAGGTTTAAAGCACACCCAAAAGGAGACCAAAATGAAACCAATAATAGCCCTTACGGCGGTTGTGGATGACGAAAAGAAATTATCCCTCCTACCCACCTATGCCGAGGCGATAGAAAGATCTGGCGGAGTTCCGCTGATCGTTCCCTTCACAGAAAACGACGAAACCCTTGACGGAATACTTGCGCTTTGCGACGGTGTTTGCTTTACCGGCGGCGCGGATATTCATCCCTCGTATTTTGGCGAAGAAATAAAAGAAAATTGCGGCACTATACAGAAATATCGCGATGAATACGAACTTAAGTTCTTCGCTAAAGCTTACGAGGCGAAAAAGCCCATCCTCGGAATCTGCCGCGGTGCGCAGGTAATAAACGTTGCACTTGGCGGATCGCTTTATCAGGACATCAACTCAGAGATCACGACCGAGATTTTGCACAGGCAGACAGAACCAAAAACCGAGCATTCGCATTTCGTTAACGTCGTTAAGGGAACGCCGCTTTACGAGCTTGTTAAGGAAGAGAGGATACGGGCGAACAGCTTCCATCATCAATCGGCAAAGGGCATTGCCCCCTCGCTTAAGGTAATGGCGACGGCTGACGACGGAGTAATTGAAGCTCTTTACGGCACGGGCGAGGTGTACGTTCGCGCGTATCAATGGCATCCCGAGCGTTTGTGCGCGATAGATAATTACGAAAAGCTCATATTCGATGATTTTATAAATGAATCGATGAAGGGAAAAAGATAATGAAGTACATAATCGATCACGACTATCATATTCACTCTCATCTCTCACTCTGCTCAAGGGATCCCGAGCAGACAAACGAAAATATTCTTAAATATGCAAAGAGCCACGGACTTACCTCAATCGTTTTGACCGACCATTATTGGGACAGTGCTATTCCCGGCGCATCGAATTGGTATGCGCAGCAAAATTTTGATCATATATCAAAGGCGCTCCCGCTTCCACAGGATGAAGAGGTTAAGTTCTTATTCGGTTGCGAATGCGATATGAATGCATCGCGCACGCTTGGGATGCCCCTCTCACGATTTGACGATTTCGATTTCGTCGTTATTCCAACGACGCATCTTCACATGAACGGATTCACCGTCTCCAAGGACGGAAACGAAACGCCTGAAGAAAGGGCGGATTTGTGGGTAAAGAGGCTCGAAGCGCTTCTTTCAATGCCCCTTCCCTTCCACAAGGTAGGAATTGCGCATCTTGCCTGCACTCTTATTGATACGAAATCGACGGACGACTATTTAAAGACTCTCTCACTCATCAAATCGACGGATATGCACGATCTGTTTTCCTACGCGGCGAAGCTTGGATGCGGTATTGAGCTTAACGCATCAGATATAAAGCAGGTAATTAAATATCCCGCCATAGTTACCAGAATGTTCAACGTTGCGAAGGATGCGGGATGCAAATTCTATCTTGGAACGGACTCGCATCTCCCGAGAGAATTTGACGGTGTGACCGAATTATTCCTCAGTATAATAGATATACTTGGACTTACCGAAGATGATAAATTCAGACTACGCTAATATAACCTTAGCCCCTGCAAAAAAAGAGGATTTCGACAGAATTTATTCGGGAATGAAGGAAAGCTTTATCCCCGAGGAGATACGGGATGAAGATCACGCGAAATCTCTTCTTGACAAGGACGAATATATAATATACAATATACTATATAAAAGCGCCGCAGTCGGCTTTATGACGGTATGGAAGCTTTCAGAATACGCCTTTCTCGAGCATTTCGTTACCTATCCCGAATTCAGAAAAATGGGTTACGGTAAGGCAGCGCTCACAAGGCTCGCGGAGATATACGAAAAAATCGTTCTCGAATGCGAGCATCCCGAGAATGAAATGAAGAAAAGGCGATTTGAGTTTTACAAAAGATGCGGATTTTATCCGAGCGACGAAAGCTATATCCAGCCGTCATACCGCAAGGGCTACGATAGCGTGCCGCTGATCCTTATGACCTACCCAAAGGCGGAGGCAGACAGCGCGCAAATAATAAAAGAACTGTACGAAAGGGTTTACGAAACCGAATATGAAAAAAATGTCAGCTAAAAAAATGCAGGAGCGTCTTGAAAGACGCAAAAAAATGAAGAAAGAAAGACTTATACTCACTCTTTCCGCAATTCCGCCGTTCGTTTTTACGATCGTGACGATCATACTTTACGCGTGCAAGCTCACCTACTCATGGCTTATGGCGGTGACGGCGTCTGCATGGCTTCTTCTCGGAGGACTCTTTATTTACGCCAACGCAAAAAAGTGGGGATACGCTAACCTCGGCAATTCAAAAGGCGACGAGAAGAATTCCGTCTTTACGATATACAATATCGTTCTCATCTTCGCGCTTGCGGCGCTCTTCATCTTCTTGTTTATAAGACAGATAACCTGATTACGAGGAATATATTATGAAAAAGATCTTACTTATCGGCGACTCTATAAGAATGGGCTATGACAAGTACGTCAAGGAGGCTCTCGCAGGCGTGGCAGAGGTTTACTACCCCGAGGAAAACTGCAGATTTTCGGCGTACGTGCTTCGCTATGCTCACGTATGGAAGAAGAACCTTGAACTTGGTGACGATATTGACCTCGTTCACTGGAATGCGGGACTTTGGGACGTTATTGAGCTTTTCGGAGACGAGCCGATATCCACCGTTGACTACTACGAAAACGCCGTTGGAAGAATACATAACCGACTTCGTATGATCTTCCCGAAAGCGAAAATTATCTTTGCAACCTCGACCGCAGTAATTGAAGGAATTGCAAAGGAGCACGTGCGCCATAACGCTATTATTGAAAAATATAACGCGGCGGCAATAAAGGCGCTCAAGGACAAGGACTGCGAGATAAACGACCTTTACGCGCTCACCTCAAAGCTCCCCGATTCATATCATTCCGACGCTACGCATTATTACACGCCCGAAGCTACCGAGCTTATCGGCGGAAGAGTTCTTGCGCATATATGCAAGGCGCTCGACATCAAGGCAAGCGAGGTTAAAATCGAGAACTTCGAGCCCGAAAAATACACTGACGATAATATTGGATATTGATCATGAAAATAGAAAAACTTTATCCCGAATGCAAGGATTATATTTGGGGCGGAGAGAAGCTTAAGGAAAGCTACGGAAAGGTTACCGACGCATCCCCCTGCGCTGAGAGCTGGGAGCTTTCATTCCACAAGGACGGACCGACGAAGCTTAGCGACGGCAGACTTCTTATGGATGCGGTCACGAAAGCGGATATCGGAAGCAGAGCGGCAAAATTCCCATTCTTCCCTCTCCTCATAAAATTCATAGATGCAAAAGCAGACCTTTCGGTGCAGGTTCACCCGTCTGACGAATACGCGCTCAAAAACGAAAACTCATTCGGCAAGACTGAGATGTGGTATATCGTTGAGGCTGACGAGGGTGCGGGAATATACCTCGGCTTTAAGGAAGACGTAAAGAAGGAGGAGTTTGAGAAGGCTATAAATGAAAAAAAGCTCACCGAGCTTCTTAATTTCTTCGAGGTTAAGGCAGGAGACTGCTTCTTCATTCCCTCTGGCACGATACACGCTATCGGTAAGGGCTGCCTTATTTGCGAGATCCAGCAAAATTCGAATCTCACCTATCGCGTTTACGACTACGGAAGAAAGGACAAAAACGGAAACGAGCGCGAGCTTCACGTTGAGAAGGCAAAGGCGGTTTCAAGCCTTAAGAAATTCGAGCCTACGGTATTCGACGACGGCATTCTCGGAAGCTGCGAGTATTTCACCGTCAAGAAATATATAGTCGATGATGAGATCGAGCTTTGCGCCGATTTAGAGTCGTTCAATTCGGTTACCGCTATACGCGGCGGCGGATATATAAACGGCGAGCCTATCGCTTGCGGAGACAGCTTCTTTATCCCGGCGGGATTTGGAAAATATAAGATCGAGGGCGACCTTGAAATACTTTTGACTTATG
>JAZLEH010000292.1:0-5236 GCA_045615165.1 Eubacteriales bacterium
CTTGAATTTTATAGAGAGCAAATTTTTCGTAAGACGAGGTGAAAATTTGAAATAATATGCGGATATTATAAGAATTTTTACCGATGTATAACGGATAATTCGCCTCTATAAAACGAGTTCGGATTATTCACTCTTGCCTAAGGGAGGTGGTAGTCGTGAGTGACGCACTTGAAGCAAAGCTTGAAGCTGACGCATTGTTTATAAAAGGCGAATACGAGGCTGCCGCCGACGCTTATCACGAGGGAGCACGCAACGGTGATGCGCTCTCCGCGTTTAATTACGGCTATTGCCTTTGGCGCGGAATCGGCAGGGATTACGATCCTGCCGAAGCGAAGAGCTTCTTCTCATTTGCGAGGGGGCTCGAGGGTGGAGAGGCGTATTACAACCTTGCGATGCTCTACCTTCACGGCGAGGGCGTTACGCAGAATTTCGAGCTTGCGCATAAGTATATGAAGATGTCCGCAGAGGACGGATGCGTTGAAGCTGAGCTCTATATGGGAATGGCGTGTACGCTCGGATGTATGTTTGAGCCCGACGTTATCGGAATTTCGATGATACCATATCACAAGGCGGAATACCGCGATATTGCTACGCCCCTGCTCACGGGTTACGTGCCCGATTTCGACGAGGAGGATCAGCGCTTTGCCGTAGTAAAGGCAGATGCACGCGAGGCGTTCCTCTGGTTCAGGGCGGCGGCAAGACACGACTCGACCTACGTTGGCGAGCTCGTTGCAAAGGGCAAATACCTCTACGCTAAATGCTACATAGACGGACTCGGAACTGATTTTGACAGAACAAAGGGCACTCGCCTTATGCTTCTTGCAGGCAAGGGCGGCTCTGCTGAGGCGGTCGCGTTCCTTAAGGAAAACGGCGTTACTCCCGAAATGATTCTTGCCGAGGCAAAGCGGTCAAGGGAGGAGCAAAAGTGATGACCTTTACGAAAACGAACACGGCAAAGCTCATTCTCATTCTTCTCATCGCCTTTAATCTCGCATTCATTTTTTATCAATCCATCCTCTCAAAAGAGGAGTCGGGCGAGGTAAGCGATAACGTAAGCGACGTGCTTGAAGAGATCATTCCGCCCGATACGAAGCCGGGGGAATTCGTTCATAAAAACGTGAGAAAGATCGCGCACTTTGTTGAATTTTTCTCCCTTGGCGCACTTTCGTCGGCGTATATATTCTTCTTTATGAGAAGCTATAAAAACGCGGTGTTGACTCTCCCATCGGCAATCCTCGTTGCCCTCATTGACGAGACGATACAGATATTCTCCGACAGAGGACCGTCCGTAAAGGACGTTTGGATCGATGCCTCGGGATTTTTTGTGGCATCACTTATTTTTTACACGGTTGCCACTCTTTTGGTCGTAATCGTTAAAAAGGTAAACAATAATAGACAAATTAAGGAATAACCAATGGTTAAAATTATGGAGATTGAGGAGAACTCAAGGGCAGAGAAGCGCGGTGTGCGCCCCGGTGATATTCTTCTTGAAATTAATGGCAACGAAATATGCGACGTTCTCGATTACCGCTTCTATCTTGCGGAAAGAGTCGTTAAGCTTCTCCTCCTTCGTGACGGTAAACGGCGTACCGTCAAAATCAAGAAAGGGGAGTACGACGATATAGGCCTTATATTCGAAACGCCCCTTATGGATAAAAAGCACACCTGCAAAAATAAATGCGTGTTCTGCTTTATCGATCAGAATCCCGCGGGAATGAGAGAGACTATCTATTTTAAGGACGACGACTCCCGCCTCTCGTTCATTCACGGAAATTATATCACCCTTACGAATATGACGGATAAGGACGTAGCGAGAATTGTCAAGATGCGTTTTTCTCCGATCAATATATCAATACATACGACGAACCCCGACCTTCGCGTTGAAATGATGAAAAACAAGCATTCGGGCGAGGTGCTCCGCTATCTTGACGAATTTAAAAACGCAGGTCTTTCAATGTGCGGTCAGATAGTTTTGTGCAAGGGGCTTAACGACGGTGAGGAGCTTATTCGCTCTATGCGCGACCTCTCCCTCTATTACCCCGAGCTTTCAAGCGTTTCGATAGTTCCTGCGGGACTAACGAAGCACCGCGACGGTCTTTACCCCCTCACCGATTTTACACCCGAGGAAGCGGCAGCGGTTATCGATGCGGTTGATTCCGTTGCAAACGAGCACAGGGAAAAATTCGGCTCGCGCCTCTTCTTTGCGGCTGACGAGTTTTATCTAAAGTCGGGCAGGGAAATCCCGACCTACGAGTATTACGAGGACTATCCGCAGATCGAAAACGGCGTAGGACTCATCCGCTCAATGCTTGAGGAGTTTAATATCGCGCTTCGCGATGCGGACGAGCTTTCGGCATCCCTTACCGAAAAAAGACGGGTGGCGATTGCTACGGGCACGGCGGCGTATCCGACACTCTCTCTTATGGCAGAGCGCGTAATGAAATTGAATGAAAATATTCACGTAGACGTTTATCCGATAAAAAACGAATTCTTTGGCGAAAGCATCACGGTTTCCGGTCTTCTCACGGGTAAGGACATCCTCTCCCAGCTTTGCGGCAAAATTAACTGTGACGAGCTTCTTCTCCCCTCCGCGGCGCTTAGACATCCCGAAATGGATTTCCTCTGCGGAATGACGCTTAAGGAACTCTCGCAAAAGCTCGGAGTAAAAATCCGCGTAACCGAAAACGACGGCTTTGATTTCCTTGATGCAATTTTCGGCATCGGAAATTGATTAAGCCGCCGAACGAAAGGAGATTAAAATGGCAAAACCGATAGTAGCAATCGTTGGACGACCCAACGTTGGAAAAAGTACGCTTTTCAATAAGCTTATAGGTGAGCGCCGCTCTATTGTAGAGGACGTTCCCGGTGTAACGCGTGACCGTATATACGCGGAGGCAGAATGGAACGAGAAGAGATTCGTTCTTATCGACACGGGCGGAATCGAGCCCAAGACCGACGACACGATCTTGAAGCAGATGCGCGTGCAGGCTGAAATAGCCGTTGATACCGCTGACGTTATCATCTTTATGTGCGACATCCGCGCAGGACTCGTTGCAGATGACAGAGATATCGCAATAATGCTTAAAAAATCGGGCAAGCCCGTAATCCTCGTAGTTAACAAGATCGACAGCGTAGGCGCTGTACCCTTTGAGTTTTACGAGTTCTACGAGCTTGGATTCGACCGCGAGCCCATCGCTCTTTCCTCAATTCACGGAACCGGCTCGGGCGACCTTCTCGACGCGATAGTTGAGGAGTGCAATTTCGACGACGATGACGTATTCGACGGCGGACTTATAAACGTTGCCGTAATAGGAAAGCCCAACGCGGGCAAGTCCTCCATAATTAACCGTATGTGCGGCGAGGAGCGAATGATCGTCTCCAATATCGCAGGCACAACGCGCGATGCAGTTGACACGAGAATCGAAAACGCGCACGGCGTATTCAACTTTATCGACACTGCGGGAATCCGCCGTAAGTCAAAGGTTGAGGATAAGATCGAAAAGTACAGCGTTCTTCGCGCAAATATGGCGGTTGAGCGCGCCGACGTATGCCTTATTATGATCGATGCGGCTGACGGAATCACCGAGCAGGATGAGAAGATCGCAGGTATCGCGCACGAGGCCGGCAAGGCTTCGATCATCGTAGTTAACAAGTGGGATTCGATCGAAAAGGAAAATTCCACCGTAAACAGCTTCAATCAAAAAATCAGAACGGCTCTTTCATATATGCCTTACGCACCGATCGTTTACGTTTCGGCAAAGACGGGGCAGAGAGTCGCAAACATTTATCCCCTCATTAAATCGGTCTATGAGGAGGCGAGCCGCCGCATCACCACGGGTATGCTCAACGACCTTCTTAACGACGCGATGACGCGTGTTCAGCCCCCCTCGGATAAGGGTAAGCGCCTTAAGATCTACTATATGACTCAGGTAAGCGCAAATCCCCCGAGCTTCGTTATCTTCTGTAATTCCGAGGAGCTCTTCCACTTCTCGTACAGACGATATATCGAGAACTGCCTGCGCGATGCATTCGGATTCGAGGGAACGCCTATAAAAATCATAATCAGACAGAAGGGCGAGGATTCAACCTCGGTTTAAGGTATGTTCGTAGATAAAATAAGAATTTACGTGAAGGCGGGTAACGGCGGTAACGGCGCTATCTCCTTTCATAGAGAAAAGTACGTGTCCGCAGGCGGTCCTGACGGTGGTGACGGCGGCAAAGGCGGTAACGTAATATTCAGAGTTGACGAGGGGGCAAACACCCTTCTCGCATTCAGGTATAAGAGAAAGTTTATTGCAGAGCCCGGCGGCGACGGCAAGGCGGGCAAAATGCACGGCAAAAACGGTAAGGACGTCATAATCGATGTTCCCGAGGGAACTCTTATACGCGACGTTGATACGGGAAAGATAATCTTCGATATGGCAAACGCCAAGGAATTCGTTCTCTGCAAGGGAGGACGAGGTGGATGGGGTAACAGGCATTTCGCAACCCCAACGCGCCAGATACCGAGATTTGCAAAGAACGGAACTAAGGGAGAGGAAAGAGAGGTCACCCTCGAGCTTAAAATGCTTGCAGAGGTTGGTCTTATCGGCTTCCCGAACGTTGGTAAGTCCTCTATCCTTTCGCGCATCTCCGCCGCAAAGCCGAAGATCGCAAATTATCACTTCACGACTCTTTCACCAAACCTTGGTGTCGTTTCCGTGAGTGAGGGAAAGGGCTTCCTCGCCGCTGATATCCCCGGACTTATCGAGGGCGCGTCGGACGGCGCAGGTCTTGGACACGCATTCCTTCGCCACGTTGATAGATGCAGACTTCTTTTGCACGTAGTCGATATATCCGCAGAGGACGGAAGAGACCCCGCAGACGATATTGATAAGATCAATTCCGAGCTTGAAAAATATTCACCCGAGCTCTCCGAGCGCCCGCAGATCATCGTTGCAAATAAGGTTGACTCGGTTCTCCCCGATGACGAGCAGGTCGTAAGATTCAAGGAAAAGTGCGAGTCGCTTTCCTGTGAGGTAGTTTACGTGAGCGCTATCACAGGCGAGGGGCTTGACGAGCTTGTCAGAGTCGCGGCAGAGAAGCTTCGCGAGCTTCCTCCGATAACGGTATATGATACCGAGATCACACCTGAGGACGAGGCGCTTCGAAATACCTCGGGCGAGAAGAACACTATAATCAGACGCGAGAACGAAAAGTATATCGTAGAGGGCGAATGGCTCTTCAATTTTATGGG
>JAZLEH010000293.1:0-1860 GCA_045615165.1 Eubacteriales bacterium
ACAGGTTGCTATGGGCGCTGATATGAACCAGACCCTTAAGGCAATTTCCGAGGCTGAGGCATATCCCGGACCTTCGCTTATTATCTGCTACGCTCCTTGTGAGATGCACTCTATCAAGGATGGTATGGCTAACTGCCAGGCAGAGATGAAGAAGGCTGTTGAGGCAGGTTACTGGCAGATGTTCAGATTCAACCCCGCTCTCACTGCTGAAGGAAAGAATCCCTTCTCCCTTGACTCCAAGGAGCCTACCGGTGACTACCAGGCATTCCTCGGCGGAGAGGCTCGTTACACCCGTCTTGCTCAGGCATTCCCCGAAAGAGCAGAGAAGCTCTTCGCTGAATCCGAGGCTGCAGCAAAGGCTAAGTACGAGAGACTCAAGAGATTCGTTGAGTTCTATAAGGTTTAATTCCTAAAAATAGACCGCCGCAATTTGCGGCGGTCTTTATTTTATTCATATTTTGTTTTTCTGTATTCGCTCGGTGTTTTTTTCCTTATTTTATTAAATACACGCGCGAAGTAATTTGCGTTCTCAAATCCAACCTCTGCGGCTATCTCGGTAATTGATAAATCGGTTGTTACCAAGAGAAGCTCGGCTTTGCTTATTCTGTATTCGTTTATATATTCGATTGCAGAGATTCCGACGGTTTTTTTAAATAGGCGGCAAAAATGATTCTCGGAAACGTAGAATATTTTCGCAAGGTCAGCGGTGCTTATCTTGCTTTTATAATTTTTTGATACGAAATCCTCTACCTTTCTTATTCGTGATAGAGCCGCCGTACGTCGTTCAATATCTTCTTTTGAAAGTGTGGGTTTGGAATAGTTTCGTGCAAGATATGCAACGAGCCTATAAACGATCGCCTTTTTCATTATGTCTGCGGCAGTTAGATCTGAGACGTATTCCGCTTTTAATTCAGAGAATATCTCTCCTACCGTCTTGTCTGCTTTGATTAGACTTTTAAAGCTCGGGATGTCAATATCGTCCTTACTGAAAAAGTCCGGTCGTATCAGCATACAGTGATAATCTATTCCGGATTCGGATAAAAGTGCGTGCAACGTATTCGGATTAGCGATGATAAGATCGCCCGGTGAGACGGGATATCGCTTTCCGTTTATAATAAATACTCCGTCGCCTCTTGTTACATAGACGAATTCAATATGCTCGTGCCAATGCGGTCGCATCGTGGTGAGCTTTTCAAACGAGTTGAGTCCTATGCCGAAATCCTGCTTATAAGGTCGGATCGATTCATAAAAATTGTCATTATTCATAATACACCAAATCAAAATTGTGCTAATTTGCGATAATATAGTTGTTGACATAAAGATAGTTTTATTATACAATAAACTTATAGAGAATGCAATAGCTTCTCAAATCTGATAATGCTTTGGGAGATAAAAATGAAGGTTGGTGTTCAGATCGTCTTTCGCTCGGACGATGTAATTCAAAAAATCGAGCGCGCAAAGGAGCTTGGATTTGAGTATTTCCAGCTTGTTTGTTGGGATACTGCGCTTTATACCGATAAAAATGCTTCGGCGATAAATGAGGTGTGTGCAAGACTCGGAATGAAGATATCAAGCTTTTGGGCAGGATGGAGCGCGCCTTGCGTTTGGAATTTCGTTGAAGGACCGGAAACGCTCGGAATCGTCCCCGAAAAATATCGCAAGACCCGTCTTGAAGAACTCAAGCTCGGCTCGGATTTTGCAAAGAAGATCGGCGCTGACAAGCTCGTGACTCACGCAGGCTTTATTCCCGAGAATATGAGCGACCCGAACTTTATGCCCGTCGTTGAAGCTATACGCGAGATCGCGGACTATTGCAAGAATAACGGTCAGTATTTCCTCTTTGAAACGGGACAGGAGACC
>JAZLEH010000294.1:0-2707 GCA_045615165.1 Eubacteriales bacterium
GAGGTATCCTGCGCAACCTCTTCACCGTCGTGATAGCTCCAGCCGACGAAATCAGCAGACTCACTGTTAAGCGCGTAGTAGCAGGTCTTATCAACTCCGGGGGCGTTGCAGATTCCAAAATCAGTTCCGAAATAGCTATGAAGCGCGCCTATTCCGTAGAAGAGGGCGTTCGTGCCGTAGCTCCAATATGTATTCGACTCAACGTAGTCGCCGGCGGGTGCATACTGACGAAGCACGTGGCCGTCATAAGTCATAGTAACAAGCGATCCGCCGAGAACGGTGGTTATAAGGCGGTCATCCTCTTCCGAAAGAGGTTCGCCGTCTGCAAGGAGCGAAACAAGTCCAATGAGAACGCCGCAGTTACAAACCGCGTTCCAGTTATCCTTTTTAAGCTTGAAGCGCCATCCCGTGCTATTGGGATTTGCGGTTTTCCAATCGCATGTGTCGTCGATCATCGATCTGTATGCGGGGAGAATACCGTTCTTAATGAGTCCTGCGCGAATAACATTTGTATCAAATCCAAGCTCACTCCACGCATCGTAGAGCCAGTCGTACGCTATCGCGTAGTATCTGGTTGCCATTGCGCAGTTTAAAAAGTGACACGGTCCCCAGTGATTCCATTTTCCGAAGTCTACTCCAAGGTAGTACGCGCACTTTGCGTACGCCTCCTTACCCGTTATGCGATAGGCAAAGGCGAGGTCCGACATATACGAGGTATAGCTGCTCTCACCCATTCTGCCGCCCTTATCATACTGCTCGGGAGTTTCATACTGACAAACGAAGGGTGACTCGAGTCCGCTCTCGTCCTCGTTAAGCTTTGCGCGGCCGTCGGATATTATCTTCTCCGCCTTGTCTACGATCTCCTGCATATATCCCTTTAAGGCGGACTCTCCGCCGTTATATATAGCCTTGAGCCTTGCAAACTTATCGTTATCGGCAAAGATAACGGGGTGGCGCTTGCCTGCGCCGAGCTTTTTAACCTCATTTGCAACCATTCTGAAGCCCTTTATTTCTTCCTCGGTTGCGGGGGCGTAGTCAGGCGATACCTTCACCGCGGGAAGCTCGAAAATAAAGCTCGACATAAGAGTGGTCATATCAAAGAGATTTTCCTTGCGGTTTATAAGCTCGATCGACTTATCGGCGTCGATAATTACAAGCCCCATATCGTCGAATTTCGTATACATTCCATTGACGCTTGAGAGCGCTCCGAATTCCGCGCCGTCAAAGGTCTTAACCGTATTAAAGGAAAAATCACACGCCTCGGTGGGAATCCATATTTCACCGTCACACGCAAAGGGCGCGGCGGAGAGCTTTATCTTCTCACCGTCTTTAAGAGCAAATTTAACTTTAAGCTTCATTGCGAGCTTGAAAGTTCTATCAAAAGCCATATCAAAGCCTCCGTTTTTGTTATATAAATATTTTAACATATAGAATTCAAAAAATCTATAGTAAGATAGATAAATTTATATTGAAAATCGATAAAATTTATTTCGAACGGAGTATTACGAATATGACGATAGCCGCCGCAAGCGTCACAGCGCCCGCAACGAGAGTTATCACGGAGTTTTTATTGAACTGCATATCGATCTTACCCTTGATAAGCTTCGCGCGCTTCATGGCAACCGATACGGGCTTATAGATAAGCATCGTGATAGCCGCGTTCATAAGCGCCTTTGCAAAATTAAACGGAAGAAGAAGCGAGGGAATAAGGTCGATAACCGCCGAGCGAGGAACGCCCATATAAACGGGAGTTACGAGGATATTCATAAGCATCATAAACGCCGTCGTTGCGGCAACCGAAGCATAGAGTGCGATAATAGCGCCGTTAAAGCTTCTTCTGTATTTATATATCAATGAAGCCGTGCAGGAAAAGCAAGCGGAAGAGGCAAAGTTCATAAGGAATCCCCAACCGCCCGTACCGCTTATCGTTATAAGCTCAATGAGCGCAGGTATGAGCGACATTATAACCGCGGCAACGGGGCCGTACATAAAAGCGGCAATCGTAAGTATAGCATCCTTTGCATCAAAGGTTAAAAACGACACGGGTATGCGAAAAACGAAAGTAACGCCGTATGCAAGGGCAGAAAACATCGCCATTCCGACGATCTTCTTCATATCGATATTTGAATTTCTCCTACTGTTTATCATAAAACCTCCAACAAAAAATCCCCGTATATAACGGGGATAATAACAACCTTGTATATACGTATATAGCTTTATGCGACACGGGTGTCACTTTATAACCAAAATATACGTTATATGCGTTTATACAAGGCACATTTATTTCTCATCCGGACTTTACCGTCGGTCAAGGAATTGCACCTTGTCGGGAGCTTTTGCTCTTCGCAGACTATACTGCCGGTATGGAATTTCACCCATCCCCAAAAATGTGACTTATTGATTTTTATAAAGTTCCCCGATGCATCAAGATACATCGGGGAACGGCAAGTTAGACTTGTTATTCGGTTAGGAATTAGCCAAGAATCTCAGCAACAACGCCCGAACCAACAGTACGTCCACCCTCACGGATAGCGAAACGAAGACCCTTTTCGCAAGCGATAGGAGTGATGAGCTCAACGTTCATATCTACGTTATCGCCGGGACGGCACATTTCAACAGACTCGGGAAGAGTGATGATACCGGTAACGTCGGTAGTTCTGAAGTAGAACTGAGGTCTGTAACCGGAGAAGAAGGGCTTGGAACGGCC
>JAZLEH010000295.1:0-11961 GCA_045615165.1 Eubacteriales bacterium
CTCTAGCTTCGTCTTTATAAACAGCTCATCCGCGAAGTGCACGATCAATAACTGCACGATCGATGCAATCACAAACTTCGCTCAGCTCAGAGCGGGAAGCCTCACTGTAAGCAATTCCACCATCACCTCCGCAAGCGACAGCACGGTGGCGTTTGCCGCAATCTCCTATATAGGCGCGGTTTCAAACCTCACCTTTGACGGCGTGACCTTTAAGGGGGCGAAGATGCCCCTTGTCTCCGTCGGACGAGATGCCGATACCGTAGAAAAGAATATTACGATAAAGGACACCGTATTCGAAACTACGAAGTACCTTATAAACTTCATCGACCAGTCTAATGCCGCCGCTGATGCAAAAATAAGCGTTGATATCCACGGCAAAACGAAGCTCGCATTCGCAAAGCTCGTTAATACGCAGGCAGCTCTTCCCGAAACCACCTCGTTCACTTTCGGTGAGGGAGTTCTACTCTCCTGCGCGCATAATATAACCTCGGGAAAGGTGCTCTTCAGCGGCGGTGCTGACGGCTTCCTTGATAATGACGACGAGGTTTATACGATAATCGTATCCAACACGAGCCCGAAATACACCGTCACGAAATCCGACGGAAGCGTAATAGATATATACAAGACTACGACTCTTGAGGATCTCTTCAAGCTTACCGACGACGGAAGCGTGATAAAGCTCTTCGCCGACGTTGACCTCTCGGCAGAGGTTGCTTCGGGCAATATAAGCAATAAAAAGGTTGATATAAACCTTAACGGATATACCTTCACCAACAGCGGTGCGCGCTTCCGTGCGTACGGCAAATCAACCATAACCTTCTATGGCGGTAAGGTAGTTGATTCCGCGGAAAAGCAATTCCTCTTTACTGGAAGCGGCGATGCGGAAAAGGATATGAAGATAATCTTCCGCGAGTGTGAGATACTTGCCGACGGCAGCTTCGTTCAGTTAAGAAACGGCTCGCTCACCTTTGAGGATTGCACGATAAACACCAATAACGCCTCCGTACTTATTTCATTCTCATACGCGGGCGTGGATGCAAGCCTTACCTTTGACGGATGCACGATAAACGCAGGAAACGCGATCCCCGTTTCTATTATGAGAAACGAGAGCGAGGCGGTAAGAAGCGTTAAGTTCGTTGACAGTGTAGTAAACGCAAACGGCTCACTCATTAAATTTGAGGACAGCGCGATAAATGCAAATACGGTTACCGATATCGAGATCCTCGGCTCGTCGAGAATCAAGTGCAAGTATATTGAAAACGGAACTAACACCTACGAAAACACGACGCTCAAGATCGACCTTGGCGTTAAGCTCTCGAATCCCCCCTCGATAACCCTCGGAAGGATCGTCCTCGGTGAGGGCGCAGAGGGTATTACAAAGGTTGATGACGAGGATTATCCCTACGCCGTCGTTTCAAAAGTTCCGCTCGGCGTTAAGCCGCAGTTTGCACTCACCCTTTATACCGACTTTACCCTTAACCTTTGCTTCGATGAATCCGAGCTTTCGAAGATAATCTCGGTCAAGCTCGATGACACCGCGCTTGAATATAAGCAGAGCCTCGGCAGGATCGCCTACGCGATCAAGGGGATCTCACCCCTCACCGCCGACGAAAAGCAGAAAATAAGCATAACCTATTATAACTACGGTCTTGCGACTACCGCTACCATCGAGTATTCGGTTACGGACTATATAAACGGTCTTATGAAATCGGATTATTCGAACGAGTCAAAACAGCTTATCTGCCGTACGGCTGATTATATAGCCGCAGTATGCGAGTATGCGGGCGTGGCTATCCCCGCGGGTATAAGCGAGTTTATCGCGAGCGAGGGATATGCGAATATCGGCAACTCCGAATTGGTAAACACCGTACCTCAAAGCTCAACTGACGTCGGTGAGCTTTATACCGTTATCGACTCCGCAAACCTCATTATCAATACGGGTATTAAATTCAGGTTCTATCTTAACGATAATATCGGAAGCGGAATCCTCACCGTCAAGTCAAGAACGGTGAATGAAACCTACACGGTTGAAAACTCTCTTATTAACGGACACGCGTACTTTGATTTTGATATGAGAGCGTTCGAATACTATAACGGAATCGTTGAGATAAGCTTTGGCGATATTTCGGGCTCTTACGACTTCAAAACCTACGCAAACTCCGAATCGGTCAAGTCAAGCACGAACGATAAGGCAGACGACCTCGTCGTTACGATGTATAACTATTTCAGAGAGGCGAACGAATACGCGCGCGTTTCTGATAAGGATTTCAAGTCTACCGCGACCGTCGTCGTTAAGGACGGCAAGTCCGGCACGGTCACCTACATATTCGACGACGGTGACCCCGCAACAGGTGAATATACCGCCGAGATGCTCCGCGATTATAATAACCTCAAGCTTACCTACGGTCTTATCGGTGAAAAGTACGCGACTCTTGAAACCGTCTATAACGAGGAGACCGGAAAATACGAATACGTATTCGATGAAAACGGCAAATACGTTTACACCGTAAACGAGTCTGCGGCGGCGCTCTGGCGTGCTCTCGTAGCCGAGTTCTCTGACAGAATTGAGTACACGAGCCACACCTATACCCACGATTTCCCCGGTTATGACGACGAGGGCGGCACGGTCCAGTACGTTGACACCTCGGGAAATATCCAGACGGTAACCCTTCCCAAGGGTAGCGCATCAGCTGAGCTTTACGCTACTATTCAGATATTCAACGAGCTCTTCGGCGAGGATGCGCTCACGATAGTTGAGGCAGGCGTTCCCGCAAAAGAGGGGGATATCATCATCGACGGAGTGCTTTATCGCGGATATTACGCGTACTATGCAGAGCTTCTTATGAAGCTTTATGAGGAGGGACTCCTCGTTGGTGCGCGCGGCGCAGGTACAGGCCCCGATAAGCAGTATATTATAACTCCCGACGCGCTTGCAGATCTCAGCGTAAGATTCAATATGCGCGCATACTCTCTTCGACACACGCAGACCGTCGAAAGCTGGAAGCAGTATATCGACTACGCAACCGAGAGCGGCGGCTGGGCGCTCCTTATGCTCCACCGTATATACGCGGATGATAAAACGGGCGTTGATCACGTGATCCATACCAAGGAATCCGCGACTCGCGAGCTGTTTGAGTATACTAACAGAGACGACGTATGGGTAACCACCCTTACCGAGGCGACTAAGTATTACTCCGAGTGGGCAACCTCCACCGTAAGCACCAAAACGGTTGACGGAGTAATAGTTCTCACCGTAACCGATACCGAAAATAACGAGGTATACGACGAGGCGCTTACCGTTAAGGTAACAGTTCCCGAAAGCTGGGAATTCTGCATCGTAAACGGCGAAGAGATCGAGGTTAAGATCGCTGAAAACGGCGTAAGATTCATTTACGTCGACGTCGTTCCCGATAGCGGAAGCGTTGAAATAGCAAAGAAATAATAATAAAGAGCGGAGGCGATAGCGCCTCCGCTTAATTTTTTGAAAAGAGTATGGACATACCGCCCGTTTTGTGCTAAAATAGTCGTATAACGGAGGTGTTTATAATGGAATACACGAGAATTAATGAAAATATTCACCGAATGACGATACCCTATAAGGATATATTCACGACGGTATATACGGTCGAGTCGGAAGAGGGCGCGATCCTATTTGACGCGGCAACCTTTGAGTCGGATATCACCGATTATATAGTTCCGATGCTCGACGAGCTTAATATCACGAAGGATAAATTAAAGTATATTTTCATATCGCATAATCACGCCGATCACGCCTGGGGCGCGCCTTTCCTTGCCGAGCGCTATCCCGATGCGGTAATACTCACGAGGTCGCAGGCACTCGTAGATAAATATCCCGAGCTTAATATTAAAATGATGAAGGGCGGAGAGGGAATACTCTCGTATTTCGAGGTGGTTGAGATTCCCGGTCACTCGGCGGATAGCTCTGCTTTGTACGATAAGAGAACGAAAACCCTCATAACCGGCGACAGTCTTCAGCTTTACGGAATCTTCGGCTCACAGGATTGGGGATCAAATATCGGTATGCCCGCCGAGCATCTTAAAGCCGTGGATAGAGTGTCAGCGATGGATATCGAGGCGATATATGCGGCGCACGATTTCCACCCATACGGCTACGCATTCGTCGGTAAGGAGGCAGTGAAGCTCGCGCTTCGTGCCTGCACAGAGCCCCTTCTTAATATGAAGAAGCTTATCGAAGAAAATCCCACCCTCTCCGATGCCGAAATAAGAGAGATATATAACGCCTCGGCAAAGATTCCCCCCGTCCGTGAGGGAGTGTTCCGCAAGGTGCGCGAGGAGCTTTGCATTTAATTAAAGTAATAAAAGAACCGCAGGATTTGCGTGATGTCCCAAGCGGACAAATCACGCTAAGTTATGATTGCCCTTGCGGGCAAGTTATGAGTTATGATATGCTTCGCATAGTTATGATTGGCTTCGCCAAGTTTAATATTTGATGGGCAATCATATCATAACGTTTGCGCAGCAAACTCATAACGGCGAGATAAATTGCAGAGCAATTTGGCGAGCCTCATAACTCTAAACTAAAACCAACAGAAAAAGAGCAGACATACAAGATTTAATCCTGTGTGTTTGCTCTTTCTGCTTGTATATGGGTTTGGGCTTAGCCCATATTTGCATTTGACCAGTCAAATGCGATGTTTGCACTTTTGTCAAAGTGAAAATTTTCCGCTAATGACATCACCCATTTCTGCGGTTCTTTTTGTTATTTTATCTTATCGTTATAAACCTTAATTGCCTCTTTCGTTGCGTCGTTGCCGTCGTCAAGGAGCTTTTGCCACTTGGACATAACGGGTGCCCAGGTCGTCTGCATAAATCCGAGAAGATGCTCCTTCGATATATGGTCAACGCAGTAATCAACGAGCTTCGGAAGGCAATCAAGCTCGTATTCAACGCTACCGGTGGGGAGTTGGTCAAAGCCTGCCGCCTCAAGCACGTCGAGGGGCATAACTCTTATTCTGTATTTCTCGGCGATGTCCTCTCCATACTGGGTGAAGTAATACCAAACGCACTGCACCATTGATTTCGGACACTTTTCAACGAATTCTTCGGGCTTGTGGCGTGCGTAATCCGACCACATCATCGGGCGAACGCCGTTCTTTTCGGCGCACCTTACGTAGAAGTAAAGGTCTTTCCACCAAAGGTCGTTTTGTCTTACTACCGCGTAGTCGTATCTCGCCTGATTCTCGTAGGTCTCCTCGTCAAGTCCGAGGTGAATGAATCTCGGCTCAAAGAGCTCGCAAACCTCGTCAATGAGGTCCTCGACTACCTTATAATAGATAGGGGTTGAAACCATTCTTGAATAGTCCTTCATCCAAACGTCGTGCGCGGTGGAGAAGTTGAGCTTCGGAATTACCTCGAATCCCTCGGCATTCATATAATCAAGCTCGGCTTTAAGCTCGTCGTAGGTGAACGCGCCCTCAACCGCAATTTCGGGGTGCGACTTATAAATAAGCGCATCGCCAACGTCAAGGATTATCGCGTTAACGCCCGCCTTTTTCATATCTGCGAGATATTCGCGCCAAAGGCTGAAGTCAAATCGCATCTTCGGCGATGCGGGCGAAATCCATACCTTGTCGGGATTGTTTCCGCCGATAATATTTCCCTCCTCATACGACCAGTTGGTCATAAAATGGACGAGGGTCGACCATATAAAATCGTGGTGAAGTCTCATATTTTCTTCCTTTTTAATTTATTTAAATTTAATTCGTCTAATTATAACATTTTAAGGCTTTCGTGTCAACAATTTTATAAATAAATTAACACATCCTCTTGTCAAACGAATGATTGTGTGCTAAAATAAAAGAAAAACGCAAAAGGGAAGCAGGCTTCCCTCAGTGCGACAGAATGGAGACTGTTATGGCAAAGAAAAAAATTATCGGCGGTTATCCCGCGATCGGAATCCGCCCCGTTATCGATGCTCGCCGCGGACCTCTTAAGGTTAGGGAGGGGCTCGAGGAGCAAACTATGAATATGGCGAGATCGGCGGCAAAGCTCATCTCGGATAATATACGCTATTCCGACGGCACGCCCGTCCGCGTAGTAATAGCCGACTCAACTATCGGAAGAGTCGCTGAAACGGCGGCGTGCGCTGAAAAATTCAGACGAGAAAACGTCCGCGTGACCCTCTCGGTAACGCCCTGCTGGTGCTATGGCTCGGAAACTATGGATATGGACACGCAGACTATAAAGGCGGTCTGGGGCTTTAACGGCACCGAGCGCCCCGGCGCAGTTTATCTTGCCGCAGTTCTCGCGGCTCACGCGCAAAAGGGGCTTCCCGCATTCGGAATCTACGGCCGCGACGTTCAGGACCTCGGAGACACCGAGATCCCCGAGGACGTAAAGGAAAAGATGCTTCGCTTCGCAAGAGCGGCGATTGCCGCAACTACTATGGAGGGCAAGTCGTATCTTCAGATCGGCTCTTCTTGTATGGGTATCGCAGGCTCAGAGATCAATACGGGCTTCTTCGAAAACTACCTCGGAATGCGCGTTGAATCTGTCGATGAGGTAGAGGTGCTTCGTCGTATGGACGAGGGCATCTACGATAAGGAAGAGTTCGAGCGCGCTATGGCGTGGGTAAAGGAGAATTGTCCCGAGGGCTTCGATAAAAACCCCGATTGGATAAAGAAATCGCCCGAACAAAAGGCAAAGGACTGGGAATTTACCGTCAAGACCGCAATAATCGTTGAGGATCTTATGCGCGGTAACGATAACCTCCCCGAGAATGCACTTGAGGAATCCGTCGGACATAACGCCATTGCCGCAGGCTTCCAGGGTCAGCGCCAGTGGACCGACTATCTCCCGAACGCCGACTTCACCGAGTCGATACTCAATAGCTCCTTTGACTGGAACGGCACTCGCGAGCCCTTCGTCCTCGCAACCGAGAACGACACGCTTAACGGCGCATCGATGCTCTTTATGAAGCTTCTCACCAACCGTCCCCAGCTCTTCGCAGACGTGCGCACCTATTGGTCGCCTGAGGCGGTAAAACGCGTCACGGGATACGACCTTGAGGGCAAGGCAAAGGAAGCAGGCGGCTTCATTCACCTCATCAACTCGGGCGCGGCGGCTCTTGACTATAACGGTGAGGCGCGCGAGGGCGGCGAGGCAGTCGTTAAAAAATGGTACGAGGTTACCGAGGAGGATAAGAAGAATATACTCGCGGCAACCGATTGGTGCGCGGCAGATAACGGATATTTCCGCGGCGGCGGATATTCATCCCATTTCGTTACCAAGGCTGAAATGCCTTGCACGATGATCCGCCTTAACTACGTTAAAGGTCTCGGCCCCGTTATGCAGATCGCCGAGGGATATACCGTAAATCTTCCCGACGAGGTGACCGACACCCTCTGGAAGAGAACCGACTACACCTGGCCCTGCACTTGGTTCGCTCCTATATGCGACGGCGTTGAGGGTTCACCCTTCAAGACCGCCTACGACGTAATGAACCATTGGGGCGCAAACCACGGCGCGATAAGCTACGGCCACATCGGCGCGGATATAATCACGCTCTGCTCGATGCTCCGCATACCCGTATGTATGCATAACGTTCCTAAGGATAAGATATTCCGCCCTGCGTGCTTCAACGCATTCGGGTCTGACCTTGAAGGACAGGACTACCGCGCTTGCGCGGCATACGGCCCGAGATTTAAGTAATTTTACGGGTCTGTCTTGTTCGGGCAGAACCAAAAGAAAACGGCAAAAGCATTGGTATAAACAGTACTTTTGTCGTTTCTTTGTATCAAAATGGCAGGTAAGCTAAAATGTTACCATCGTCGATGCAGGCATTGTGCCGACACTTAGAATAAGACTATAAATATAAACAAATATTTACGTTTAAGGGGGAATCTTATGAAAAATCTTTGCGTAAAATTACTTTCATTAATTTTGATTGCTGGTGCTCTTCTCGCCCTGTATTCCTGTGGCGGAGGTGACGGCGACGGCGATGGCGACAAGCCCGCCGAGCATACGCACACTCTCGTATATAAGGAGCGAGTAAACGCAACCTGTACCGCAGATGGCTCGGTTGAGCATTGGGAGTGCTCTTCTTGCTCAAAGAAGTTCTCTGATGCCGATGCGAAAAATGAGCTTTCGAGCGTTGCTATCCCTGCTTCGCATACCCTATCTTATACTGCGGCAAGCGTTGCAACCTGTACTGCGGATGGATCGGTTGAATATTGGTCTTGCTCTGTGTGCTCAAAGAAGTTTGCGGATGCCGATGCGAAAAACGAGCTTTCGAGCGTTGCTATCCCTGCTTCGCATACCATATCTCATACTGCGGCAAAGGATTACGGATGCATCGAGGATGGAAATATTGAATATTGGTCATGCTCCGTCTGTTTGAAGAAATTCTCTGATGCCGATGCGAAAAACGAGGTAACGAATACCGCCGTTCCTGCGGCGCACAGACTTACCCATAAGTCAAAAACCGAACCCACCTGCACTGTGGACGGATATGAAGAGCATTGGCAGTGCTCCGCTTGCTTGACTAGGTTTGCCGATGCCAAAGCAGAAATCGTTATATATAACGTTTTACTTTGTGCAGGACATAACTACGTTGACGGAGTTTGCCAAGCTTGCAGCGCAAACGGAACTCCCGAGCTTGTTTACGAGCTCGGTGACGGCGGATATACCGTTATCGGAGTAAGTGATAAAAACATTTTCGAAATAGTCGTTCCCGCAAAGCATAACGATCTTCCCGTTGTTGCAATAGCGGAAAAGGCGTTTGAAGATTGCAAGAATCTCACACTTTTGGAAATCGGTGAAAACGTTTCCTCCATCGCCGATGGCTTCTGGGATGGATGCGACAATCTCGTTGAGATCATCAACCGCTCTTCGGTTTCGGAATATCCGGCGGATAGGCCCGAAAAGCTTGTTGCAATCCATGACGGCGAGACCCGTGTTAAGAATGTGAACGGGTATATCTTCTTCATTTACAATGACGGAAAAGCTCATCTTGTGAATTACGTCGGTAACGATTCGATTCTGGAGTTGCCGAAGGGCGTTGGGGTTGATAATTCATTGGTAATGCTTCTTCCGTATATTCTTACGGCAAATGATTTTGAGAGCACGATCCTCATTCCGATGCTCGACTGCTTTGCACAAAAGCTTGTTGAATATTGCGGTGAGAGCAATCCCGACCTTGAGTTCTCGTTCTTCGAAAACGATAGCTATTATCCATATTATAAAGGATGCATCAACGCCTCAAAGACGGTTGACGGAAAGAAGGGCTTAAGAGCTTATCTTAACGAGATGAATTCAGTTATATCGAAATCCCTGAATAAAAGTTCGGATGAGTATAAAGAACTGAAAAAAATTCACACGGATATTGCTATATTAACTAACGGCGCGTATACGCTTAAAAATCCCGGTGCATACGACGAGTATGATGAAGCGGATCAACATATACTTGAAAGAATGTACGAGGATTTTCCGATAACTCAAACCGGAGTGGCGGTATACGTATACGCCGGTGCTGATACCTATCTGCAGATGCAATCGTATGCCGATATAATTGCAAAATATATCCCCGGTTACACCCACGAGGTGATGTACGAGCAGGAAAAAGCCTGCGGATATGACCGCAGCTCGTATACCATCGGTTATAAAGCATTCTACGGAAACAAAAATATAGTCAGCGTTACGATTCCGACCACGGTAGAATGCATTTCAAAAGAGGCGTTTGCACTTTGTGAGAATCTTGAAAAAATAGTTATCGGCAACGACGTTACGGAAATAGATGAGTCTGCCTTTGACGGTTGTGACAAGCTTGCTGAAATTATCGTTTCGCCTGATAACCGCAAATACAGCTCAATAGACGGCAACCTTTACAGCGCAGACGGCAAAACGCTCATTCGTTTCGCTCCCGGAAAAACCGCGCCAAGCGTAGTTATTTCGAGCACCGTTGAAAAAATAAGTGTTTATGCATTCGCGGGTTGCAAAAATCTTAAATCCGTTACGATCCCCGAAACGGTAACGTTGGTTGGTGATGGATACGGCAGTGCTTATACCTTCATCGGATGTACAAGTCTGGAAAGCGTTATTATTGAAGCTGAACTTGAATATATTGCCTCCGGTATGTTTGCCGGATGCGTAAATTTAAAGGAAGTGATATTGCCTGCAAGCATAAAGAATATTGCAAGCAATGCGTTTTACCATTGTGAATCTCTTGAGAGCATCGTACTCCCGGATAGCGTAATGTACGTTGGCACGTACGCTTTTGGCTGCTGCACGAGCCTTCAAAGCATAGTAATTCCGGATTCCGTGACCTATATTGACGTTGAAGCATTTTCGGGTTGCACGAGTTTGAAGAGTATAACCATTGGAAAAGGTTTGAAAGAAATAGGCCGTGATGCGTTTAGCGGGTGCGAAAATCTTGAGAGCGTTAACGTTACCGATCTTGCGGCTTGGTGCGCAGTCTATCTTAATGATTTGGAGGGAAATCCTCTGTATAATGCAAAGAATCTTTATTTGAACGGGGAATTGGTGACTGAGCTTGTGATTCCCGACGGAGTTGAAAGTATAAGCCACGGCGTGTTCCTCTACTGCGAGAGCATAGAAACGGTATATATTCCCGATAGCGTTACTTATATTGGCTCGTCCGCGTTTGCATGGTGCAAGAATATCAAAAGCGTAACGATCGGAAGCGGACTTGCTGAAATGATCGGAGACGTTTTTGCGCTGTGTCCCGAAATAGAGAGCTTTGCGGTTTCGTCGGATAATGAATATTTCGTTTCCGTCGACGGAAAGCTTTATAGCAAGGACGGAAAGGTTCTCGTTGCTTATGCGATCGGAAATGATGAAACGAGCTTTACAGTTCCGCAAGGCGTTGAAGAAATCGGCGCGTGTGCATTTGCCGGCCGTGAGAATTTGATCAGCATCGTTATTTCCGACAGTGTAAAAGCAATAGGCTACGAAGCCTTTATAGCCCTCGAAAATCTCGAGCAGGTAACGGTTGGAAGCGGCGTTGAAGAGATCCTTGGCGAGATGTTTGCAATGTGCGAAAAGCTTGTAAATATAAGCGTGTCACCCGATAATCAGTATTATTCAACTATCGACGGTAATCTTTATACAAAGGACGGAAAAACTCTCGTCTTGTATGCGATTGGAAAAGAGGCTGAAAAGTTCACTGTGCCTGTCGGTGTTGAATCGATAAGCGGATATGCATTCTTCGCTTCCGAGCATCTTAAAGAAATCGTTATATCCGACGGAGTAATAAAAATCGAATACGGCGCTTTCGTAAATTGCGGAAATCTTTTAAAGGTCGTGATACCCGCAAGCGTTGAGGTCGTTGAGCTGCTTGCGTTCGACGGCTGTGATAATCTAACGATCTATTGCGAGGCAGAGACCCGTCCCGATGGATGGATTGAGCTTTGGTCCGCAAGCGAGATTAGTGTAATTTGGAATTACAAGTCGGAATAATTTTATAACAAAAAGGGAACGGCGCATTTTGGCGCAAGAGAAAATGACTGAAAATAATAAAAAGCTCACTTTTGACAAATGAGCTGAGAAAATAAAGTACGTGGTTGAAGTTTTGCGAATTTCTCCGTTAAATCAGAGTCATTTTCTATCTCCGTTTTCGAGGCTCGATATACGTTTGTATGCCTCACGCTTCGGGGAACGAAGATCTTCGCTCCCGATCCCCTTAATGCATTCGAGGGTAGCTCAAGTTTTTTGAACTTGAGCTACCCTCTTATTTTGCCGTGTTGGTTTTTAAATTCTCATAACGATTTTTGCTTCAAGCGGCTTAAGGTTAAGATCAATGCGGGCGTGACCGTCGATTATCTCGCATTCGATTTCCTTTGCGGTATATTCACCGACATCGACGAGCGCGTAGCGGTTGTTTTCGTCGCGCAGGTTTACCGTGATCCTTGAAGGCTCCGTATTCGAGTTAACGAGCATAAACAAAGTCGGATCGTAGCCATG
>JAZLEH010000296.1:0-2308 GCA_045615165.1 Eubacteriales bacterium
GGCAAACGGATCAATTCATTTTTAAAAGGTTAAGTATTCTTACGTACTCGTTAACGGCGACGGTATCGGAATCGGATATAGGTGTGTAGGTCTGGAACCAAGTGAACATAACCGCCTCATAGCCGCCGACGGCAAGCTCGCTTTTAGTCGGGAAATATGCAAGTGAGCCGTTCGTATTATTAAGTATAAGAGTCTTTTCAAAGGGGCTGTGATAATCGATCCTTAACGCGATTTCGGAGAACACTTCAAAGGGGAACGAAGCGAAAACGAGGTCGCCGAGCGCGATAAGGGTGGCATCGTAATACAGTGCGTCAAGGTCGGGGAGATTATTATCGTAATGCTCAAGAACATCCATATACTTTTTTGCCGCTTTTTTATCCCTGCCGTAGAGGGTCTCGTAAGGACCTTTTTTGAGGATCTCGTCAAGGAGGGCTTTCGCCTTATCGTAAGGCATAAGTGGCTCGTACGGAAGTCTCACTCTATCAACGATCGTTTTTAGGACGGGCTTTTTATACTCCGAAATAGAGTTAAACGCGCGGATTGCATCGACGCCCGCCTTTTTTCCAAGCTCCTCCATAAGCTCGATATTACCCGTCGTTTTTCCATTAGAGAGGCGAGGGCCCGTATCGCCCGACGGGCCTGCGTAAAACGCCGCGATTCCGCCACTCTCCGCTTCGAGCGCGTCTACCATAACGCCCGCCCAGTCACGCGTGATAACGGGGGTTGCGCCCGATGCCGTGCAATGAGTGCCATAATGGATCATAGAGCCGATAATATTTCCGTCCACGTCGCGGAAGGAGATAATATGCATTTCCTTATTGAAGATTCCCCACGGGTTCTGTCCGAGGGCGATCGTTCCGTCCATTCTTCTTTCGCGGCGGTTGATTCCAACCTCGCTTTCAACCATTCCGACGCCCATCGTGGCATCCCTAAGGTTTTCTATTGCGCACACCGATGCTCTGATTGCGGCGGGATTTAATATAAGATTTATAAACTCATCGTTTCTGTCACCCCAGCCCGCAGAGACACGGGTGCACGGACCTGAATGGGTATGAGTCGCGGAGAAGGTTATATGCGATTCGGGCACTCCCGTTTTTGCGGTTATCTTCTTTTTAAGAGAGGCGACCTCGTCGCTTCCGTGCGCGCAGATATCCGCAGTTATCATTATAAGACGCTCGTTATCCGATTCGAAGGCAAACGCGGTGAGCTTAAGGTCGTCGTGAATACTCGTTGCGCGGCGCTGATCGGGATAGCCGTAAAGAACCGTGCCGAGAGGCGGAGTTATTATTTCGCGGGCAACGCCCACTCTGAATTTGGTTTCCATAAAAGACTCCTTAAAATTTCTTTAGTCTCATTATAAGATAAAAGAATCCGACTGTCAATAGCGGTCGGATTCTTTCGTAATTTTTGAGTATTTTTTCGTTATTTTCGCCTTACTGCTCGCCCCAGAGGGTGCTTACGGTTGCGAGGAAGTCGTAATCATTCTTTCTGTAAAGCCAGCTTGAGGTGGAGATCGGGAGGATCTCGTCGGTAAGCTCGGGGATCTCAGATACCTTACCGTTTACGTACTCGAGAAGTCGTTCGCGGCAGGAATCAACTCTCGTTTTTACACCGCCGACGCGAAGCTCCTGAACGTCAAAGCCGTAGGGCTTATTCTCGGTAAACCACTGCTTTTTGAGGGATTTAAGGAATGCCGAAAGCTTCTTTGAAAGGATAGCGTAATCCTCGTTTGCGAGCCTTCTAAGCTCTGCCTTATCACCCGACTGATATGCGCGGCGCGTTTTTACGCCAAGCTCGTACTTAGCCGCCATAACGTCAGCCATCTTTGCGGTGTTATCAAAGAGGTACGCCCATTTTCTATACTTTTTCGCGTATTCGCGGTATTTTCCGGCAAGAGATGCGAACACCTCGCTATGCCCTTCCTTAACGGTGGAATCAAGGAATCCTGAGAAGAGGTCCTGGAAGATGACCTTTCTCGTCGCTCTTTCGCCCTTGGAATAGGGATGATGAATTATATCGAGGTCGTCAAGGAGCATAAACGCGTCGTAATCCGCGCCGAAGATGCGCTTGAACTTTGCCTTGATCTTCTCCTCGTCGGTGTTACCCCTCATATACTCCGCGATATAGTGGAGCGCGGGGAGGGTTGCGTAACGGGAGCATTCGCATCCGTTATCGCCCCAAGAGGTCATAACAACGTGCTTGATACCAACCTCGCGGCAGGCATCGATTGCGGGAACCATAGTCTGTATTGAATAGTGGTTATTGGAAACGAAGCTTCTCCACGACCATACGCCGCCGCCAAACCAAA
>JAZLEH010000297.1:0-6573 GCA_045615165.1 Eubacteriales bacterium
TCCGGAGCGATAGAAAAGGATACAACGGGTATGCTTAACGATCTTCTTCTCTCACTTTATAACTATTGCCGCGAGGCAAACGAATACGCAAGAGTGCAGTATAAGGATTTCGAATCTACTGCAACCGTCGTTCTTAAGGACGGCAAGGCAGGAACGGTAACCTACGTCGTTGACGACGGAAGAGCAGATACCGCAGCTCGCCTTGAACCGATGCTTGACGATTATGAAAACCTTAAGCTCACCTTCGCTCTTATCGCGAGTAAATACGCTACCCTCAAGACCGAGTATAACGAAGAGACCGGAAAATACGAGTACGTATTTGATGAGAACGGAAATTACGTATATACCGTCAATGAGGAAGCGGCTTCATATTGGCGCGAGCTTATCACAAAATACGCCGATAAGGTAGAGTATTCTAACCACTCCTTCACTCACGGATTCGCAGGATATAACGATGAGGGCGGTACGGTATCCTACGTTGACACCTCCGGAAATATCAGAACCGTAACTCTTCCCGTAGGAAGCTCAACGGCAGAGCTTTACGCGGCTGTTCAGGTATTTAAAGACCTCTTCGGAGTTGACGTTGAAACTCTCGTTATGCCCGGAGTTCCTGCTAACAGAACCGACGTCGTTATCGACGGAGTAACCTATCCCGGATGGTTCCCGTATTATCTTGAGATAGTTGAACAGATGTACGAGGACGGAATTCTTATCGGAATGCGTGGCGACGGCTTCGGCGAAGCAAATATGGGCAAGTCCTATATCATAATGCCCGAAGATTTCGTAAGCGCGGATCAACGCTTGAATATCACTTCGTACACGATGAAGGATATCAACAGCTTTGAAAGCTGGACTCAGTATATCGATTACGCAATCGAGAGCGGCGGATGGGCAAACTTCTGCCTCCACCAGATATTTGAGGACGGTACGGTCTCCGAAGCCTTCCACCTTAAGGTATCTCAGGCAAGAGCGCTCTTCTCCTATACCAATAGGGACGACGTTTGGGTAGCTAATTATGCCGAGGCGTGCAAATACTATGCCGAGTGGGCTACCGCAGAGGTAAGCGTTGAATGTAATGACGGCGTGATAAGCGTAACTCTTACCGATGCCGAAAATAATGAGGTCTACGACGAGGCGCTTACCGTTAAGGTAACCGTTCCTACCGGATGGACCGAATGCGTTGTCGGCGACAAAACCGTTGAGGTTATGGTTGGCGAAAACGGCGAAAGCTTCGTATACGTTAATATCGTTCCCGATAGCGGTGTCGTTACTATCACAAGTAAATAAAAAAATAAGATTCGTGAGCGTTCCCGCTCACGAATCTTTAATATTTTAGCGTTAAAAATTTAATTAATTATTGTTTTTCGTTAACAAAAGTGCTATAATATTGGAATAACGGATAAAAAAGCTTGCGGGAGTCAAAAATCCCCACCGACCTTTTTGAAAACGTTCAAACTCAAGGAGAAATAAAATATGAAATCAATGCGCAGAATCTTTGCAATACTCTTTACGTTGGCGCTGCTCGTTTCCGCCTTCGTTATGATAACGTCTGCGGCAAACGGTGAGTCCTCCGACGCTCCGTACGAATACGTTGTCGTTATCGGCGTTGACGGTATGGGTAACTTTAATCAGTTAACCGCCACGCCTAATATGGACGCTATTTTTAAAGGGGGCGCGACCACGAACTACGCGCTCGTTGAAAATCCTTCTGCCAGCGCTCAGGGATGGGGCTCGCTTCTCATCGGCGTTCCTGCCGACGTTCACGGGCTGACGAATTACAGTATTCAGGAGGGCGCTTACGCAAACGACGCTCTTCCCACCATTTTCAAGATCTTAAAGGAACAGGATCCTGATGCAAGGATGGTTTCATACTGCTCCTGGAACTCTATCAATAACGGTATAATAGAAGATATTGACGGACTCGTGAAAGAAAAGGTCGGCGATTACCTCATCGGCTCAACCGTTAATGATTACGTTGATAAAAACGGCGCACCGAAGCTTCTTTTCTGTCAGTTCAATAACTCTGACGGCATAGGTCATAGCAACGGATATTCAAGCGAAACTCACCTTCAGAATATAACCGATACCGACGGATATATCGGTGAGATATATAATGCTTACGTGGATGCGGGCATTATTGATAAGACGCTCTTCATCGTAACGGCTGACCACGGCGGAACACACTCTGTTGCCGCTGATGGCACTTCAAGCGGTACTCACGGTGGCTGGTCGGATGAAGAAAAGTACGTATTCTACGGTGTTGCAGGAAAGGGCGTTAATGAAACCAGCGACCTTGATATGTTTATCCGCGACACGCCCGCGATCGTTTGCTACGCGCTCGGTCTTAAGGGCACGGAGCGCTGGGATTCCTACGTTCCGCAGAATATGTTCGTAGATAATATGTCTCCTCTTCAGCGCCCCGCATCAGCTCCCGAAATCGTATGCCCCAACACGACTCCCGATGCAGACGACGATTCGTATATAGGCAATTTCATTGATATAAACGACCTTGCCGCGGGCTTCTTCTTTGACGGAGACCTCTCAAACTTCGTTGAGGGCAGTGAGGTTGAGCTTGGACGCTACGTCGGAAATTACAGTGATAAGGCGACGGGTACGATCTATTATCCGCAGGGACTTTACAGTGATTCGGTAAGAGTCAGCTACGAGGGCTATCTCGCAACCGACGATCTTAAGCTTGATAACAACAGCTTTAGTATAGGCGTTTGGCTCTATCTTGATAAAATGACGAGCGATCAGCCCGTCTGGTCGACTAAGATCTGGAGCGCGGTAGACGGCGTTGCAGGCTCAGATCAGCAGGGCCTTATAGTTCGTAACTATTATAAGGAAAACGCGCATCTCGGATTCTCATTCGGTAGCGGACCTTACACCGTAGACGGCGTCGATAAGGATGCAACGCACGCAAACTATAATTACAGCGATGCGAATAAGTACGAGCCGAAGGAATGGGTTCACGTGCTTTTAGTTATGGATCGCGATACCGGAATTGCTAAATATTACGTCAATTTTGAGGTTGCAAAAACCTTGAATCTTTCAAATTACGAATGGTTTACGAGCGATTTTGATATTGATCCCCACGACGTCTTTGCAATCGGTCAGGACACTACCGGCGAGTATTCAAGATCTCTTGAAGGAAGCCTTGACGACCTTCTTATATGGAATAAGGCTATCGATGCAACAACCATTGCATCGCTTAAGGAATATTATAAGGACGCTCTTTACGATTACGATTATTCCGTAGGAGAAGAGCCCAAGATATCAACCACTCCTACCGACGAGGTAGTTATAAGCAACGGAACGACCAATTCCGATGAAACGCCCTTTACGAAGATGGAGGCAACGGTGCTCGGAAGCGCCTTGTCTGCTACTGCAAAATATCAGATTTCAAAAAGCTACACACTCGCTAATTACGATAACCCCGCGTTTTACGTTGTCGATTTTGATATAAGCACCGCGTCAAGCTATCTGCCGATGAATTTCGTTTCGGTTATAGCAGGTGATAAGGGTACTTCTTATCTTGAATCGACTTGTAACAGAATAACCGAGGACGGAGTGCTGGTGGGCGTGCTCAACGGATTCACGGTTGAAAGAACTCTCAGCACGAGCCCCTACGATTGGCAGCATATAACCCTCGTTTACGATCTCGTCGGCGGCGAGGACGGCTATCCTCTTTATATTTATCTTGACGGTGAGCTTATAAGCAACGCCGAATGGATGAAGGCATCCGCAAAGGAAAATGGGGAGGTGCCCTCTGTAATATCCTCCACGAGGCTTATGGCAGAGCAGTTCGTTACAAGCGCCGACCACTACGCAACGACTCTTATTGCAAACGCTACGTCGGGTCTTTATACCGATGACGTATACGGAAACCTCAGCGCATTCATCTCCTCCGGTGCGTCTATGCGTGAAGCAAACAAGATATTCGATCTTGTATACGGTAAGGATTACGCGCTCCCCGCGGCAGATTATATGTTCGCATCAAACGGCGTTAATTATCGCGAGTTTGACGATGCGCTTAAAAATGGTAGCGGTGTCATAGAGCTTCTTCATAGCGATTATCACACTACCTACACTATCGGATCGCTCTGTACGGTAAAGACGAATGGAAATACCTTTAAGTACGCTACCACCGAAGCTGTCAGAGCCTCGGAGTCTGTTGATGAAGCAGGAAATAAGATTTACGCCTTCATTACGAACTCTCCTCTCTATAAGGTTACCGATTCGGACGAAAACGTTACGTATTACTATGAGATAACCTCGCTTGACGCTATCATTCAGAATTCAAGCAGCGGAAGCACCGTAACTCTTTATAATGATATCGATATTTTATCGAAGGCAACGATCTCCAAAAATATCGTCGTTGACCTTAACGGATATACCGTTACCAACAGTGCGGGTTATATTCGTGTATCGAATAATTATTCCATCGTTTTCAAGAACGGAACGATTGACGATTCGGAATCTCTTGACTTCGTTTATATAGGTTACGGAGCACCCAAGGCTTCATATAAGCTTGAAAACTGCACGATTAACGCGCGCAAGGAATTCGCCGAGTTCAGAAGCGGAACGTTCTCGATGATAAATTGCGAATACACTCACGTAAAGAATTATTATCGCGTGTGCAATTTCGCCTCCTCTACGAAGGCGGGCGACACCACCGATCTTATAATAGATGGCTGTACTATGGATCTCGGAGCAACGCCGCTCGTATACCATAATCTTTCATCGACTGAGGCTGTTGATATCAGCGTGTCTATTAATAATTCGACGATAAATTCTACCGGAAATCTTTTGTACATAAATACTCCGGAGGCGGTTGCCGAATCTTCAAAGGCGGATATAACGATAAAGGGTAATTCAAAAATTACCTGCGCTGTGTTTGACGGCGGAGCTTCTACTGCCGCCGCAACGACTCTTACTCTCGGCTTTGGCGCGAAATTCTCACTTTCACCCTCGATAAACGGCGCGACTATCGCATATTGCGATGGAGCAGACGGTATATATTCTACCGGCAAAACCGACTATCCTTACGAGATATTCTCCGATGACGTTCTTTATACGATCACCGCGCCCGACGGTTCAATAAGCGCGATCTTTGAGGAGAAGAGGGTTCAGCACCTCTTTGATATGATTCCCGAGAGTGATGAATTCTATACCATCACCGTCTACGCTGACAAGCTCTACGTCGGCGATACTACGCAGGCTAGCAATTGGTATGCAAGCGCTGAAGACAAGAAGATCAATATCAACCTTAACGGGAAAATTCTTGAAAACGTTCTTAACGCAAACGGAAGAATCCGTCCCGATGGCGGTACGGTAAATATCTACGACGGAAAAATAGTAGACACCTCAACGACCGATATTATATTCGGTACGAGCGCAAGCTCGTCTATGACGTTTACCAATTGCGAAATGGTTGGTTGTAAGTTTATGGACGTCAGATCGGGAAAGTACACGTTTATTAATTGTACTTATGAGCAAAACGGCTCAAACAATCAGCGATTCGCTATGATCGGAAGCGCGTCTACCGACGAAAATCTTACTCTTGAGGTCATCGATTGCACGTTTAGTCTTTCAAGCGGACAGTTCGTTTCCACCACGCGCGGCTCAAGCTATACCGCCGCCGCAAAGATAAACGTTATCGTAAACGACACTACGATCACCACCACGGGTGCGCTCTTCAATATAGAGAATAAGGTAAGCTATCTCTTGTCCTCGAACAGGATCACGATAAAGGGTGAGTCGAAGATCACCTGCGGCACGTTTGATACCGACGTTACCTACGATAGCGATGGTAATGTAAACAATAAGCCTCAGGACACCGTTCTCATTCTTGGTCTTGGCGCAAAGTTCTCACTCAATCCCGGATTCGTTATCGGAACTATTGAGTTCACCGATGGCGCAAAGCGCGTTGCAATCACCGATGCAGAGGATTATCCGTATGTCGTAACCGACGTAGAGGATAATAAGCCCATTCTCTACACGATAAGCGACGCAAGCGGTAATATAGTTGAGTATTACGAGGAGATGAGCCTCCAGGCGCTTCTTCGTGAAAGCGCGTCAAAGCCCGGAAGCACGATAACTCTCTATACCGACGTTGATCTTTCCGAAACCTCTGCGTATTACCTCTACCACAAGGTAAGTATAAATCTTAACGGATTTACCGTGACGAACACGGGCGAAAGAATCAGACCCGACACCAATAGCCACCTTATTATTTACGGTGGAAAAATAAGAGACACTGCTTCGAAGGATTTCATATTCATTGCGGCAAATGTACAAAATGCGGTCGTTGAAATAAACGAGTGCGATATCGTTGGAAACGGATATATATTTGATCTCCGTAGCGGAACGGTTACCGTTACTGAATCGACCTACACGCAGGGCGCGGACAGAGCCGGTCAGTTCGCATATATGCTTTCATCCGGAAGCTCCGCAAGCCTTACCGTTGATGGTTGTACGATCAATATGGAAAGCTCTCCGTTCGTAAGAATCAAGCGAATTGATTCAAGATATGCGACTGCGGCAGATGCAACCCTCGTGGTAAATAACTCC